>NZ_KN050813.1:82416-147883 GCF_000746135.1 Bacillus sp. UNC322MFChir4.1 | reverse complement strand
TGCGGTAGGTATTCAAGTTGTAGTAACCGAGGAATCTTACACATCAAAAGCAAGTTTTCTAGATCATGACTTTATTCCAACGTATGGAACAAATGACCAAAATGCAACTTTTTCAGGCAAACGAATGAAGCGTGGTATGTATCGTTCTGCAAAAGGAATCGAAATCAACGCAGATGTAAATGCTGCGGCTAATATTTTACGAAAAGTAGTCCCGAATGCATGGACAAACGGGATAGAGGGGTTAGGCGTGGAACAGCTCGCTAGTGTGTTAACTCCACTGACGTTAATCGTCCGTTAGGTCGAAACGTTAGAAACTCCCACTTTAAGCTTTGCTAAGTGGGGGAGTATTCATTCTAAATCCCTTTCCTACTTGCATATACTTTCAATTTTTCTTTTGAATATAAGTAAAACACGAACGTTGTAATGCGATGGGCAAAAAACATTCGATTATTTATTGACATATTGAAATGACACCTGTTAATATAACGTTAGAAGCAATATTATATCGTACCTCATATAATCGCGGGGATATGGCCTGCAAGTCTCTACCTAACGACCGTTAATCGTTGGACTATGAGGGAAAGTCACTCGGTATTTTTCTATTCACATGAGATACTTATGCCTGAGTAGAGCACTTTCTCTCATAGTAAAAGGGGAAATGTTCTATATCAGGCTTTTTTTATTTGAATCGGGGGGATTCTAATATGAAACCACTAGTTGGAATCATTATGGGAAGCACGTCAGACTGGGAAACAATGAAGTATGCTTGTGAAATATTAGAAGAATTACGTATTCCGTATGAGAAGAAAGTTGTATCTGCTCATCGGACTCCAGATTATATGTTTGAATATGCAGAAACAGCTCGTGAACGTGGATTAAAAGTTATTATCGCTGGAGCAGGCGGAGCCGCTCATTTACCAGGAATGGTTGCTGCAAAGACAAATATTCCTGTTATTGGTGTTCCTGTTCAGTCGAAAGCGTTAAACGGTTTGGATTCATTACTATCTATTGTTCAAATGCCAGGAGGTGTACCAGTTGCGACTGTTGCAATTGGAAAAGCCGGGGCGACCAATGCAGGTTTACTTGCCGCACAAATATTAGGATCGTCTCACGATGATATATACGATGCATTAGAACTAAGACGAGAAGCAATTGAAAAAAATGTGCGAGAAGGTAGTGAACTGGAGTGATAAAAACGATCTTACCTGGACAAATAATTGGTATTATTGGCGGAGGACAGCTTGGCAGAATGATGGCAATTGCAGCAAAAGAGATGGGATATAAAATTGCTGTATTAGATCCAGTAAAGTCTTCGCCGTGTGCGCAAGTTGCTGACATTGAAATTGTGGCACCGTACGATGATTTGAAAGCGATTCAGCATTTAGCAGAGATAAGCGATGTTGTAACGTATGAATTTGAGAATATTGATTATAACTGCTTACAATGGCTTGAAAAACATGCATATTTACCGCAGGGTAGTCAGTTATTATATACAACACAAAACCGTTATACAGAGAAAAACGCAATCGTGAAAGCGGGTTTACCAGTAGCGCCGTACAGACTCGTTCAGAAGCAAGAAGACCTTTTAGATGCAATTGAAGAATTTTCCTTTCCTTGTGTGTTGAAGACGACAACAGGAGGCTATGATGGAAAAGGGCAAGTTGTACTAAAAAGTGAAGCTGATGCTCTGAAAGCGATGGAACTTGTCGATCAAGCTGAATGCATTTTAGAGAAGTGGGTTTTATTTGAAAAAGAAATTTCCGTCATTGTTACACGTAGTGTAAATGGTGAAACGAAAGTATTCCCAGTAGCCGAAAACATTCATGTAAATAACATTTTACACGAATCAATCGTACCGGCTCGTATTTCACATGTATTATCACAAAAAGGTATTCAATATGCAGAAAGATTAGCGGATGAATTAAAACTGGTGGGGACACTAGCGGTAGAGATGTTTGCTACAGCAGATGGTGACATTTATATCAATGAGTTAGCACCGAGACCGCATAATTCTGGGCACTATACAATTGATGCTTGTGAAATCAGTCAATTCGGACAACATATCCGAGCAATCTGTAATTTACCTCTTGGAGAAACATTTTTGTTAAAACCAGTTGTCATGGTAAACATTTTAGGCGAACATATAGAAGGAGTCCTAAAGCAAGTGAATAGATTAACCGGGTGTTACTTGCATTTATATGGTAAAGAAGAAGCAAAGCCGCAGCGTAAAATGGGGCACGTTAATATTTTAAATGATAAGATTGACGTTGCTTTAGAAAAAGCGCGGACGTTGCATATTTGGGACCATCAAGAACAACTGTTGGAGGGAAAAAGATGATTAGTCGTTATACACGCCCTGAAATGGGTGCGATTTGGACGGAAGAAAACAAATTTAAAGCATGGTTAGAAGTGGAAATCTTAGCTTGTGAAGCATGGGCTGAGCTTGGCGATATTCCGAAAGAAGATGTGAAAAAGCTTCGTGAACATGCATCTTTCGATATTGATCGTATTTATGAAATTGAACAAGAAACGCGTCATGATGTTGTAGCATTTACGCGTGCAGTATCTGAAACACCAACACTCGGTGAAGAACGTAAATGGGTACATTACGGTTTAACATCTACAGACGTAGTAGATACAGCTTTATCTTATATCTTAAAACAAGCAAATGAAATTCTACTAAACGACTTAGAAAATTTCATTACTATTTTAGCTAACAAAGCAAAAGAACATAAATACACAATTATGATGGGAAGAACGCACGGTGTTCATGCAGAACCAACAACATTTGGTTTAAAACTTGGTCTTTGGTATGAAGAAATGAAACGTAACTTAGAACGTTTTAAACAAGCAGCTGATACAGTTCGCGTTGGTAAATTGTCTGGTGCAGTTGGTACATTCGCGAACATTAATCCATTCGTAGAAAAATATGTTTGTGAAAACTTAGGGTTAGAAGCAGCGCCGATTTCAACACAAACATTGCAACGTGATCGTCATGCACATTACATGTCAACACTTGCATTAATCGCAACATCTATTGAGAAAATGGCAGTTGAAATTCGCGGCCTGCAAAAGAGTGAAACACGTGAAGTGGAAGAGTCTTTTGCGAAAGGACAAAAAGGTTCGTCTGCAATGCCACATAAACGTAATCCGATTGGATCTGAAAATATGACTGGTTTGGCTCGAGTTATCCGTGGTTACATGATGACTGCTTACGAGAATGTTCCATTATGGCATGAGCGTGATATTTCACATTCATCTGCGGAACGTATTATTTTACCAGATGCAACAATCGCATTAAATTACATGTTAAATCGCTTTGGTAATATCGTGAAAAACTTAACGGTATTCCCAGAAAACATGAAACGCAATATGACACGAACATATGGTTTAATTTACTCTCAGCGCGTAATGCTTACGTTAATCGACAAAGGTATGGTACGTGAAGAAGCTTATGATATCGTACAGCCTAAAGCGATGGAAGCATGGGAAACGCAAGTACAATTTAAAGAACTCGTAGAAGCTGACGAGCGTATTACAAGCAAGTTAACACAAGAAGAAATCAATGAATGTTTCAACTATGAACATCACATGCAACATGTTGATACAATTTTTGAACGTCTTGGATTGAACTAAGCTGATAATTTTATATGGCACAGAATCGTTTCGTTCTGTGCCATTCTTTATAAATATATTATTCACATTTTTCAAACTACAGGGGGCTTGCGAAATGCAAAAGCTAGAATTGCTGTATGAAGGTAAAGCAAAAAGAATTTATCGTACAGAAGCAGCAGATATGGTTTGGGTAGAGTACAAAGATAGTGCTACTGCTTTCAATGGGGAGAAAAAAGCGACGATTACAGGAAAAGGTCGTCTGAACAACGAGATTACAACTCTTTTATTCAGAAAGTTACAAGAAGTGGGAATTAAAACACACTTTGTTGAGAAAATATCAGAAACAGAACAAATCGTAAAAAAAGTAAGTATCGTTCCATTAGAAGTTGTCACAAGAAATGTGATTGCGGGTAGTCTTTCAAAACGATTAGGAATGGAAGAAGGTACTGTACTTACAGCACCAATCGTCGAACTTTACTACAAAGATGATGATTTAGGGGATCCTCTTGTAACAGAAGATCATATTCGTGTGTTAAACGTTGCAACGCCAGAGCAAGTAAGTATATTACGAGAAAAAGCTCTACAAATCAATCAAGTATTGATTGAGCATTTCGCAAGCTGTCGTGTAAGATTGATAGATTTTAAATTAGAGTTCGGTGTAACAGAAGAGGGAGAAATTTTATTAGCGGACGAGATTTCACCAGATACATGTCGTTTATGGGATGAAACGAGCAATGAAAAATTTGATAAAGATGTATTTCGCCGCGATCTTGGTAATTTAACAGATGCTTATGAAGAGATTTTAAAACGATTAGGGGGAGCTTCACATGTATAAAGTAAAGGTATATGTCACGTTAAGAGAAAGTGTATTAGATCCACAAGGAACAGCGGTAAAAGGAGCACTTCATAGTCTTTCCTTTACAGAAGTACAAGATGTTCGTATTGGTAAATATATGGAACTAGCAATTGATAAATCAGTTACAGATATTGGTGCAATGGTAAAAGAAATGTGCGAAAAATTATTAACGAACGTAGTGATTGAAGACTATCGCTATGAAGTTGAGGAGGTTGTCGCGCAGTGAAATTTGCCGTAATCGTTTTTCCAGGTTCGAACTGTGACGTAGATATGTTTCATGCAATTAAAGATGAGCTTGGCCAAGATGTAGACTACGTTTGGCATAGTGAAGAAAACTTAGATCAGTACGATGCAATTTTACTACCAGGTGGTTTCTCTTACGGCGATTACCTTCGCTGCGGCGCGATTTCTCGTTTTGCAAATGCAATGAAAGGTGTACAAAAAGCAGCTGAAGCAGGAAAACCAATCTTAGGCGTATGTAACGGATTTCAAGTTTTAGTAGAGGCCGGCCTATTGCCTGGTGCATTAATTCGCAATAAAAACTTAAAATTCATGTGCCGTACTGCTGCGCTTCGTGTTGAAAATAATACAACGATGTTTACATCGCAATATGAGAAAGATGAAGTAATCGATATTCCGATTGCTCATGGTGAAGGAAACTACTATTGTGATGAAGCGACATTGAAACAGTTAGAAGAAAATAATCAAATTGTCTTTCGTTATGTAGAGAATCCAAACGGAAGCGTTTCAGATATTGCAGGGATTGTAAATAAGCAAGGAAATGTACTTGGTATGATGCCGCATCCAGAGCGTGCTGTTGATGATTTACTTGGAGGAGCGGATGGTCTAAAAGTATTTCAATCTATTTTGAAACATTGGAGGGAAACATATGTCGTTACTGCTTGAACCAAATCCAACTCAAATTAAAGAAGAACGCATTTATGCGGAAATGGGATTAACAGACGAAGAGTTTGCCATGGTTGAAAAGATTTTAGGACGTCTGCCAAACTATACAGAAACAGGATTGTTCTCTGTTATGTGGTCGGAGCATTGTAGCTATAAAAATTCAAAGCCAGTTCTTCGTAAGTTTCCAACGACTGGTGAACGTGTATTGCAGGGACCTGGTGAAGGCGCTGGAATCGTAGATATCGGTGATAATCAAGCGGTAGTATTTAAAATGGAAAGTCATAACCATCCATCTGCAATTGAACCATATCAAGGTGCAGCGACAGGGGTTGGCGGTATTATCCGTGATGTGTTTTCTATGGGAGCACGCCCAATTGCTATGTTAAATTCACTTCGCTTCGGTGAACTACAATCACCACGCGTAAAATATTTATTTGAAGAAGTTGTAGCGGGTATTGCAGGATACGGTAATTGCATCGGTATTCCAACTGTTGGCGGAGAAGTACAGTTCGACCCATGCTATGAAGGAAATCCGCTTGTAAACGCAATGTGCGTTGGGTTAATTAACCATGAAGATATTAAAAAAGGGCAAGCGCACGGTGCTGGTAATACAGTTATGTATGTTGGTGCATCAACAGGACGCGATGGTATTCACGGAGCAACGTTTGCATCAGAGGAGCTATCTGAGGATTCCGATGCAAAACGCCCAGCGGTGCAAGTAGGCGATCCGTTTATGGAGAAGTTGTTAATTGAAGCATGTTTAGAGCTAATTCAATCTGATGCACTTGTCGGTATTCAAGATATGGGAGCAGCAGGTTTAACATCATCTTCTGCAGAGATGGCAAGTAAAGCAGGTATGGGTATTGAAATGTATTTAGACGATGTACCGCAGCGTGAAACAGGCATGACACCATACGAGATGATGCTTTCTGAATCACAAGAACGTATGTTAATCGTCGTGAAAAAAGGTAGAGAACAAGAGATTGTAGAGCTATTTGAAAAATATGATCTTGCAGCAGTGGTAATGGGAAAAGTAACAGAAGATAAAATGCTTCGTTTATTCCATAAAGGAGCAATGGTTGCAGAAGTGCCAGCTGATGCATTAGCAGAAGAAGCACCTGTTTATCATAAGCCTTCAAAAGAAGCAGCGTATTTTGCAGAGTTCCAACAAATGAAGATGGAAGCGCCAAAAGTCGAGAATTATAAAGAAACGTTACTATCTTTATTGCAACAACCAACGATTGCAAGTAAAGAGTGGGTATATGATCAATACGATTACCAAGTACGCACAAGCACAATTGTTACACCAGGGTCTGACGCAGCGGTTGTTCGTGTACGCGGAACAAATAAAGCATTAGCAATGACAACGGATTGTAACTCTCGCTACATTTATTTAGACCCAGAAGTAGGCGGGAAAATTGCTGTAGCAGAAGCAGCTCGTAATATTGTATGTTCTGGCGGTGAGCCACTTGCAATTACAGATTGCTTAAACTTCGGTAACCCTGAAAAGCCAGAAATCTTCTGGCAAATTGAGAAATCAGTAGATGGTATGAGTGAAGCGTGCCGCACGTTACATACACCTGTTATTGGTGGGAACGTATCAATGTACAATGAACGCAGCGGTGAAGCAGTATACCCAACACCAACTGTTGGTATGGTTGGGCTTGTACATGATGTAAAGCATGTAACAACGCAAGAGTTTAAGCAAGCTGGTGATCTCGTTTATGTAATCGGTGAAACGAAAGCTGAGTTTGGTGGTAGTGAATTGCAAAAGATGGTGCATGGAAAAATTTTCGGTCAGGCACCAAGTATCGATTTAGAAGTAGAAGAAAAACGTCAAAAGCAATTGTTAGCAGCGATTCAAGAAGGAATTGTACAATCAGCGCATGACGTTGCAGAAGGCGGCTTAGCAGTTGCGTTTGCAGAAAGTGCAATGGGAGCAAAGGGACTCGGCGCAGATGTGAAGTTAGCTGGAGAAGCGACAGCGATGTTATTTGCAGAATCACAATCTCGCTTTGTTGTTACAGTAAAACGCGAGCAAAAAGAAGCGTTTGAAAATATGGTAGACGCACTTTATGTTGGGGAAGTAACAACTACAAATCAATTAACAATTTGCAATGAAGAAAATGAAGTGTTGCTTACAGCGGATGTTGATGAAATGAGAACGGCTTGGAAAGGGGCTATTCCATGCTTAATGAAATAAAGGGGCTAAATGAAGAATGCGGCGTTTTCGGAATTTGGGGGCATGAAAATGCAGCACAAGTTACGTATTATGGATTGCATAGCTTACAGCACCGTGGGCAAGAAGGCGCGGGCATTGTTGTAAATAATGAGGAGAAAATCGTTGGTCATAGAGGGCTTGGTTTAATATCAGAAGTGTTTTCACGCGGTGAGTTAGATGGTTTAAACGGGAAATCGGCGATTGGACACGTTCGTTATGCGACAGCAGGCGGAGCTGAAGTTGCGAATGTTCAACCATTGTTGTTCCGCTTTTCGGATCATAGTATGGCATTAGCGCATAATGGTAATTTAATTAATGCGAAAATGCTTCGCCGTGAATTAGAGGCAGAGGGAAGTATTTTTCAAACAAGTTCGGATACAGAAGTATTACTTCATTTAATTAAACGCAATACAAAAGGTACATTAATTGAAAGTGTAAAAGATGCATTAAATAAAGTAAAAGGTGCGTTTGCCTATTTATTATTAACAGGAAACGAAATGATTGTTGCATTGGATCCAAATGGATTCCGTCCGCTTTCGATTGGAAAGATGGGAGATGCATACGTTGTCGCATCTGAAACATGTGCCTTTGATGTTGTTGGAGCAACATACATCCGTGATGTAGAGCCGGGAGAATTACTTATCATTAATGATGAAGGAATTCAGGTAGATCGTTTTACAAATGATGTAGAACATGCCATTTGCAGCATGGAGTACATTTACTTTGCTCGCCCTGATTCAAACATTGCTGGCGTTAACGTCCATGCAGCACGTAAAAATATGGGGAAATTGTTAGCAAAGGAAGCACCGGTTGAAGCAGATGTCGTAACAGGTGTACCTGATTCTAGTATTTCAGCGGCTATCGGTTATGCAGAAGCAACTGGAATTCCTTATGAGTTAGGGTTAATTAAAAATCGTTACGTTGGACGTACGTTTATTCAACCTTCTCAAGAACTGCGTGAACAAGGGGTAAAAATGAAACTTTCAGCAGTACGCGGTGTTGTTGAAGGAAAACGTGTTGTTATGATTGACGACTCGATTGTGCGTGGTACAACAAGCAAGCGAATTGTTCGTATGCTGCGCGAGGCTGGGGCAACAGAAGTGCACGTAAGAATTGCTTCGCCGCCTCTTAAGTATCCGTGCTTCTATGGAATTGACATTCAAACAAGAAAAGAATTAATCGCAGCAAATCATTCAATAGAAGAAATCCGTGAAATCATTGGAGCAGATTCTTTAACATTTTTAAGTGAAGAGAGCTTAATTGATGCAATTGGCCGCCCGTATGAAGGGAAATATGGCGGTTTATGTATGGCTTATTTTAATGGGGATTATCCGACGGCGCTTTATGATTATGAGCAAGAGCTTTTAGCAAGTATGAAATAAAGAAAAATATAGCAGCTTCTACTATAGGCTGTGTAGGAGCTCGCTTTTTCTTACAGTCACTGCCCTGTAGACGGGAGAAATTCTTTCAGTATAAAAAGACGAGGTGTATAGAAACGATGGCGAATGCATATAAGCAAGCAGGAGTAGATATTGAAGCTGGATATGAAGCGGTATCTCGCATGAAAAAACACGTGCAAACAACGATGAGAAAAGAAGTGTTAGGCGGGTTAGGCGGTTTTGGAGGGATGTTTGATCTTTCAAAATTTGCATTAGAAGAGCCGGTATTAGTATCTGGAACAGATGGTGTAGGGACAAAATTAATGCTCGCTTTCATGATGGATAAGCATCACACAATTGGTATCGATGCAGTGGCAATGTGTGTAAATGACATTGTTGTGCAAGGGGCAGAGCCGCTCTTTTTCCTTGATTATATTGCTTGTGGTAAAGCGGAACCTAGTAAAATTGAAAACATCGTCAAAGGAATTGCAGAAGGATGCCGTCAGGCTGGTTGTTCTTTAATCGGCGGGGAAACAGCTGAAATGCCAGGGATGTATTCTGAGGAAGAATACGATTTAGCTGGTTTTACAGTTGGTATTGTTGATAAAAAGAAGATTGTTACGGGACAATCTATCGAAGAGAATCAAGTATTAATCGGGCTTGCTTCTAGCGGAATTCATAGTAATGGTTATTCTCTTGTTCGTAAAGTGCTATTAGAAGATGGGAAGCTTTCACTTGATCGTATTTATGGTCGTTTAGAACTACCACTTGGTGAAGAGTTATTAAAACCAACAAAAATTTACGTCAAACCTATTTTAGAACTATTGAAGAAATATAACGTAACTGGTATGGCTCACGTTACTGGCGGCGGGTTTATTGAAAATATTCCGCGTATGTTGCCAGAAGGTATCGGAGCACAAATTGAACTTGGTTCTTGGTCAGTTCACCCAATTTTTGATTTACTGCAAGAAGTTGGTCAATTAAAGAAAGAAGAAATGTTCAATATTTTTAACATGGGTATTGGTATGGTAGTAGCGGTCAAAGAAGAAGATGCAGAAGGTGCTATGAAGCTTTTAGAAGAACAAGGGGAGACAGCTCGTATCATCGGACGCACTGTGAAAGGTTTAGGTGTTACTTTTGCTGGAGGAGCAGCATTATGAGCCGATTAGCAATTTTTGCTTCAGGAAGCGGTTCTAATTTCCAGGCGCTTGCGGATGCAGTAGAAGCTGGAAGATTAGATGCACAGCTTAGTTTGCTTGTATGTGATCAGCCGGGTGCACGTGTTATCGAGCGCGCAAATAATCATCATGTTCCGTGCTTTTCCTTTTCAGCGAAAGCGTATGAATCAAAGGAAGCATTCGAACAAGAAATAGTAAAGAAACTGCAAGAATACGAGATTGATTGGATTATTTTAGCGGGGTATATGCGTTTAATTGGTCCGACATTACTAACTGCTTATGAAGGGAGAATTGTTAATATTCATCCGTCATTATTGCCAAGCTTTCCTGGGAAAGATGCAGTTGGACAAGTAATTGAGGCTGGTGTGAAAGTAACCGGTGTAACGATCCATTACGTTGATGCAGGAATGGACACTGGGCCAATTATTGCACAAGAGGCAGTAGCAGTTTCGGAAGATGATACGCGAGAAAGTTTACAAAAGAAAATTCAACTTGTCGAACATAGATTGTACGTGGATACGGTGAAATCTTTATTACATTCTAAAGTAAAGTCATAAGAGCAGCAATTCAATACAACTAGGGGTGGAGAATAAATGAAAAAGCGTGCATTAGTAAGTGTTTCAAATAAAGCTGGAGTTGTAGAGTTCGTAAAAGGATTACTTGAGCAAGGTATTGAGGTTATTTCAACAGGCGGAACAAAAAAATTACTAGAAGAAAACGGCTTACAAGTAATTGGTATTTCTGAAGTAACAGGTTTTCCGGAAATTATGGACGGTCGTGTGAAAACATTACATCCAAACATTCACGGTGGACTTCTTGCTGTACGTGATAACGCAGTGCATATGTCCCAAATGAATGAACTTGGCATTCAGCCGATTGATTTTGTTGTTGTAAACTTATATCCATTTAAAGAAACAATTGCAAAGCCAGATGTGACATTTATTGATGCAATTGAAAATATTGATATCGGCGGCCCGACAATGATTCGATCTGCTGCGAAAAACCATGAGTTCGTAACAGTTATTGTGGATCCAACAGATTACAATGTTGTATTAGGAGAGTTAAAGGAAAGCGGAGAAGTTTTAAAAGAAACAAAACGTAAATTAGCAGCGAAAGTATTCCGCCATACAGCGGCATATGATGCATTAATCTCAAACTATTTAACAGAGCAAACAGGAGAAGAGAGCCCTGAAACGTTAACGGTTACGTTTGAGAAAAAACAAGACTTACGTTACGGCGAAAATCCGCATCAAAAAGCAACATTTTATAAAGCGCCATTTGCAGCAGTTTCTTCTGTTGCTTATGCAAAACAACTACATGGAAAAGAATTATCTTATAACAATATCAATGACGCAGATGCAGCTCTTAGCATCGTGAAAGAATTTACAGAACCAGCAGTTGTAGCGATAAAACATATGAACCCGTGCGGCGTTGGTGTTGGTACGGATATTCATGAAGCATACACACGTGCTTACGAAGCGGATCCAGTATCAATTTTTGGCGGCATTATTGCGGCAAATCGTGAAATTGATAAAGCTACTGCAGAAAAACTGCATGAAATTTTCTTAGAGATCATTATTGCACCTTCTTTCTCAGAAGAAGCTTTAGAAGTGCTGCAAAGTAAGAAAAATTTACGTCTGTTAACTGTTGATATCGCGAAAGCAGAATCAGCAAGTAAAAAACTAACATCAGTACAAGGTGGTTTACTTGTACAAGAAGAAGATACATTATCATTAGATGAAGATGCAGTAACAATTCCGACAAAACGTGAACCAACAGAGCAAGAATGGAACGATTTAAAACTAGCTTGGAAAGTTGTAAAACACGTAAAATCAAATGCAATTGTTCTAGCAAAAGATAATATGACAATCGGTGTTGGTGCAGGGCAAATGAACCGCGTTGGCTCAGCGAAAATTGCCATTACACAAGCGGACGAGAAAGCACAAGGTAGCGCACTTGCATCTGATGCATTCTTCCCAATGCCAGATACAGTAGAAGAAGCGGCTAAAGCTGGCATTACAGCAATCATTCAACCAGGCGGATCCATTCGTGATGAAGAATCCATTCAAAAAGCAGACGAGTATGGCATTACGATGGTGTTCACTGGTGTACGTCATTTCAAACATTAATTGAGAAAGAAAGGAGATGACCAAAAGTCCACTTTTGGGTCATCTTCTTCTACTTTTGAATAGGGTCCAGCTCGTGTCGAAGCGCCGGTATATGTTAAAAAACGGTCGATATATTGTGAAAGCCGCCGATAAATGCACTATTTCCGCCGATATATCGCGAGGGGACAGGATATTAACTTGAATAATGGAGGATGAAATATGAATGTTTTAGTAATCGGCCGCGGTGGACGTGAGCACGCGTTAGCATGGAAATTCGCAGGGTCAAAGCAAGTAGAAACTGTATATGTAGCGCCGGGAAATGAAGGGATGAAAGATGTCGCAACACCTGTAGCAATCGATGAAAATGATTTTGACGCGCTTATTGCTTTTGCGAAAGAAAATAACGTTGGTTTAACGTTTGTTGGTCCAGAAATTCCGCTTATGAACGGAATTGTTGATCGTTTTGAAGAAGAAGGTCTTCGCGTTTTTGGTCCGAATAAAGCGGCAGCTGTGATTGAGGGAAGTAAAGCTTTTACGAAAGAGCTTATGAAAAAATATGATATTCCAACAGCGGCATATGAGACATTTACAAATTATGAAGAAGCGGTAGCATACATTGAAAAAGTCGGCGCCCCAATCGTTATTAAAGCGGACGGTTTAGCCGCTGGTAAAGGTGTAACAGTTGCTATGACGCTAGAAGAAGCATTGCAAGCTGTAAAAGAGATGCTGCAAGACGTGAAGTTTGGAGAAGCGAGCAAAAAAGTGGTTATTGAAGAGTTTTTAGATGGACAAGAGTTTTCGCTTATGGCATTTGTTAACGGAACAACTGTATACCCAATGGTTATTGCGCAAGATCATAAACGTGCTTTTGATGGGGATAAAGGACCAAATACAGGAGGAATGGGTGCTTATTCTCCAGTACCGCAAATTCCAGAATCAGCAGTAGAACAAGCAATTGAGACGATTTTACATCCAACTGCGGAGGCAATGATACAAGAAGGACGTTCATTCACAGGTATTTTATATGCTGGGCTCATTTTAACAAACGAGGGACCAAAAGTAATTGAATTCAATGCGCGCTTTGGTGACCCAGAAACAGAAGTAATCTTACCTCGTTTAGAGAGTGATTTAGTGGATGTATGTAACCACGTATTAGATGGAAAAGAGCTTGTTTTAGAGTGGTCTGAAGAAGCAGTAATTGGTGTTGTACTAGCTTCAGAAGGATATCCAGAAAGCTACAAAAAAGGCGCAGTCATTAAAGGCTTAGAAACGTTAGAAGATGTAATTGTATTTCATGCCGGAACAGATGTGTTGGATGGAGAATTTGTAACAAATGGCGGTCGTGTGTTGTTTGTTGCTTGTAAGGCGAAAGATTTACAAGAGGCGCAAGATAAGGTGTATAAAGAAATCACGAAAATTGAGAGTGATGGTTTATTTTATCGAAGTGATATAGGGTACCGCGCAATTGCGAAAGTAGATTGCTAGAAGAGGCTGTCACAAAAAGTTTCACTTTTCGGTATGATTCAGCTCAGCGGATCGACTGATTGTATGTCGAATATCGTCGAGGGGTCTTTATATCGTGTCGAAGCGCCGATATATTGTGAAAAGCGCTGATATATTTTAAAAAGTGGTCGATATATCGGGAAAAGCGCCGATATATTGCAAAGAACGGTCGATAACGGGATTTTTAACATGGATTGGAATCGCGATTTGTCATTATAGATTTCGTAAAGCATATGTGGCACAAGGGAGAGACTTAAATGAACTGAAATTTAAGGCGAAATGGTATCCGTTTGGCCCGCTGTTTACATTAGTATTATGCGTCATCGTTATTATTGGACAAGGAAGTGAATTAGTTTCTGGGGGTACGATTAACTGGTATGGACTGCTCGTATCTTACATTAGTGTGCCAGTGTTTATTATTCTTTGGTTAGGTTATAAATTTATTAAAAAGACGAAGGTTGTTCCGCTACAAGAGTGTGACTTTAGTCGAGATGATTTGTGAGATAAAGCTTAGAAAGGAAAAAGAGTCCTACTCATAAAAAGTTAGGACTCTTTCTCTTTTTTTATTTTCCCTTTTTGCTTTGCCATCTCGCGAAGTAAATACTCAATATGAGCATTTACACTTCGAAATTCGTCGTTTGCCCATTTTTCAATAACTGCGTACAATTCGGGATCGATTCGTAGTGGAAAGCTTTTCTTTTTAGCCATGATTACCTACAACCTTAGTAGAGACTTCCTGTATTAATAACTGGTTGCGCCCCTTTATCGGAAACAATTGCAACTAGTAAGTTATTGACCATATTTGCTTTTCTTTCGTCATCTAACTCAAGTACACCTTCTTCATCTAGCTTTTGAATCGAGTCTTTCGCCATTTGTACGGCACCTTCGACAATTTCTTTTCTTGCAGCTAATACTGCTTTTGCTTGTTGACGTTGAAGCATTGCATGAGCAATTTCAGTTGCGTAAGCTAAGTGCGTTAAACGAGTTTCGATTACTTCTACGCCTGCAATTTCTAAGCGTGCTTCTAATTCTCGTTTTAACTCTTCGGAAATTTCTTCTGAGTTTCCGCGCAATGTAACGATGTTGTCACCTTGGAAATTATCATACGGATATTTCGTTGCTACGTGGCGAATTGCTGTTTCGCTTTGAATTTCTACGAAGGCATCATAATGTTCGACACCAAAGATTGCTTTTGCGGAATCAACGACTTTGTATACAACAACAGCTGCAATTTCAATTGGATTCCCATCGACATCATTTACTTTTAATTTTTGACTATTAAAGTTTTCCACGCGTAGTGAAACCGTTTGGCGAAATGAAAATGGAACCGTTAAAAACAGGCCGCTTTCACGAATGGTTCCTAAATAGTTACCGAAAAATGTAATTACTTTCGCTTGGTTTGGCTGAACAGTGCCAATGCTACTTGCGAGGATTGATGCTAATAAAAAAGAGGGAATACCAATAACAAATAGTTCATTAATAAGACTTAATAAACCAACCCCAACTAAAACTAGAACTGCAAGTAGTCCTAAAAATCCATTGACATGAAATACTTGTTTTTCTTTCATGATCTCGCCTCCTCTTGATATAAAAATGATATCACTTTTATATCAAAGATGGCAATGGGGTTTTGTTATAATTTTCGAAAAAAATAAAAATTACATAAATAGAACATTAGTTCTTATTTGTGGTAAAATAAAAGAAAACTTAGCCGCCCACTGCAGCAGCTAAGTTTCTTTGAGAGCATCTTGCATGTTGACAAATGATTCAAAGCGGTTTGGACAGAAGAGCTTTTTCAAGCTCAGCCTCGATTTCCTTATCAGAAGCATCATAACTTCCATGGCTTGTCGCCTCACCTTTGTGAGAAGTATGAGGTGCTTCTTGTTTATTAGACTGTCCATTCTTCATAAAATCCATGCCTGGCATTTTTAAATTAGAGATGTTCATATATTTACTGAGCTTGCATGCTTCTACAATAGGACAGAAACGAATGATGCCTTCTGCGATTCTCATTGCCCCAACCCAAAGCATAATTTTTGACCAAATACACCGTGGTTTTCTTACAAGCTTTGCAGTGCTGCAGCTAAGCAGAACAAAACCAATTGTAATGCGAATAAGAGCATTTATTATGCCGATGTTTTGCTTGACCAAGACATTCACTCCTTTTCATCAGCTTTGAAATAGATTATCCATTTCAAGAGTTATTTTTCCTTGGTTGCTTTTTCTATATACAATCCAACATTTGACGTAAAAAAGATGTTGCATGGAACGTGTGTCAGCACCTTATTTTTTGTTATAATGAAAGAATGTGCAAAGACGATTAGAGAAAAGAAAGGGTGTTTTCATGTACGATATTTCACAGTGGAAACATGTATTTAAACTTGATCCGAATAAGGAGTTAAGTGATGAACATTTAGAGCTTATTTGTGAATCAGGAACGGACGCTGTTATTGTTGGCGGAAGTGACGGAATTACAATTGATAATGTATTACAAATGCTAGTAAGCATTCGTAGATATGCAGTTCCTTGTGTATTAGAAGTTTCAACGCTGGATTCGATTACACCAGGATTCGATTTTTATTACATCCCAAGTGTGTTAAATAGTCAAAAGGTAGAATGGGTAACAGGCCTTCACCATGCGGCATTGAAAGAATTTGGGGATATTATGAACTGGGATGAAATTTTCATGCAAGGATATTGTGTGTTAAACCAAGAAGCGAAAGTAGCAAAGTTAACGGAAGCAAATTGTGAACTATCAGAAGACGATGTGATTGCATATGCGCGTATGGCGGATAAACTTCTTCATTTACCAATCTTCTATTTAGAATACAGCGGTACGTATGGAGATGCGCAGCTTGTAAGAAAAGTGAAAGCTGAGCTGCAAAGTGCAACATTATATTATGGCGGCGGAATTGCAAATGCAGACCAAGCGGAGGAAATGGCACAATATGCGGATACAGTTGTCGTTGGAAATTTAGTTTATGAAGATATAAAGAAAGCTTTAGCAACAGTAAAAGCTGTAAAAGGAGAGTAGGTGACCGAATACATGAGTAAAACAGAAAAATTATTAACAGGATTAAATCCGCAGCAACAAAAAGCTGTACAAGCAACGTCTGGTCCATTGTTACTTATGGCGGGAGCAGGTAGTGGTAAGACGCGTGTGTTAACGCACCGCATTGCTTATTTACTTGGCGAAAAAGGTGTTGCACCGTGGAATATACTTGCGATTACGTTTACAAATAAAGCGGCGCGTGAAATGCGTGAGCGTATTGATAAACTTGTTGGTCCTGAAGCAGAGGATATTTGGATTTCAACCTTCCACTCTATGTGTGTGCGTATTTTACGACGAGATATTGATCGCATTGGTATTAATCGTAACTTTACGATTTTAGATGCAAGTGATCAATTAACAGTTGTGAAAAAAATTATGAAAGAGCGCAACATTGATCCGAAGAAATTTGAACCGCGTTCTATTCTTGCGGGAATTAGCAATGCGAAAAATGAATTGTTATCTCCAGAAAAATATGCGAAAAAAATTACAATTGCAGATCCATATGAAAAGCTGACGAGCGATGTATATACAGAATACCAAAAGCGTCTTCTTAAAAATAATGCACTTGATTTTGATGATTTAATTATGACGACTATTCAATTATTTGAACGTGTGCCAGAAGTGCTTGAGTTTTATCAGCGTAAATTCCAATATATTCATGTTGATGAGTATCAAGATACGAACCGTGCTCAGTACATTCTTGTTAATCAATTAGCAGCACGTTTTAAAAATCTTTGTGTAGTTGGTGACTCGGATCAATCGATTTATCGTTGGCGCGGAGCGGATATTTCAAATATCTTGTCATTTGAAAAGGATTATGACAATGCACAGGTTATTTTATTAGAACAAAACTACCGTTCATCAAAAAATATTTTACATGCGGCGAATGCGGTTATTGAAAATAATGCAAATCGTAAACCGAAGAAGTTATGGACGGATAATCAAGTGGGAAGTAAAATTTCTTATTACCGCGCTGCAACTGAAAAAGATGAAGCATTTTTTATTGCGAAAAAGATTCGTGATGAAATTCAAATGGGAAATCGAAAGTATACAGATTTTGCAGTACTATATCGTACGAATGCCCAGTCCCGTATGGTCGAGGAGATTTTCTTGAAATCAAATATTCCATACAAAATCGTTGGCGGTATTAAGTTCTATGACCGCAAAGAGATTAAAGATATGTTGGCGTATTTGCGTTTAATTGCAAACCCGGACGATGAAATTAGCTTTGCACGTATTATTAATGTGCCAAAACGTGGTGTCGGAGCAACATCTATTGATAAAATTATTAATTATGGTGTGCAAAATGGTCTTTCATTAACAGCTGTATTAGATGAAATTGAGCATGTCGGTGTAAGTGCAAAAATTGCAAAGACAGTAGCAGAATTTGCAAAGCAGCTTCATAATTGGGTAAACATGCAAGAATATTTATCGGTAACAGAACTTGTAGAAGAAGTGTTAGAAAAAACAGGTTACCGTGATGCGCTGAAAAATGAACGTACGTTAGAATCAGAGGGGCGTTTAGAAAACTTAGATGAATTTTTATCTGTTACACAAACGTTTGAATCACAAAGTGAAGACAAGAGTCTTGTTGCGTTCTTAACCGATTTAGCACTTGTTGCTGACATTGATCGTGTGGATGAAGATCCAACTGCTGGTGAAGAAGTCATTTTAATGACGATGCACTCTGCAAAAGGATTAGAATTCCCTGTTGTTTTCATTTTAGGATTAGAAGAAGGGATTTTCCCGCATACTCGTTCTTTAATGGAAGAGGATGAAATGCAAGAAGAACGTCGTTTAGCCTATGTAGGGATCACTCGTGCCGAAGAAGAGCTGTACGTAACGAATGCTCAAATGCGAACGATATTTGGTAGAACGAGCATGAATAAAGAATCACGCTTCATCTCGGAAATTCCTGAGGAGCTTATTGAAATACTTCATGAAGTAAAACCAAAGCGCGAAACTTTTAGTGCAAAATCTAAGCCTACAACGCCAACAACAGTTCGTGCCCGTTCAGCGGTTATTCGTCCAGCTACGAAAACAACAGGCGGTGAGCAAATTGGCTGGTCAGTTGGCGATAAAGCATCCCATCAAAAATGGGGGATTGGCACTGTTGTGAGTGTGAAAGGTGAAGGCGATGGGAAAGAATTAGACATCGCGTTCCCAAGTCCAATTGGCATTAAACGATTAATGGCTAAATTTGCGCCAGTGACGAAAGTGTAAGAAAGGAATGAGGTCATGTCGAAAGAAGCAGCACAAAAGCGTATTGAAGAGCTTCGTGACATTTTAAATAAACTTAATTATGAGTATCACGTGCTAGATCAGCCATCTGTATCAGATGCAGAGTATGATCGTCATATGCAAGAGTTAATTAAATTAGAAACAGAACATCCGGAATTTTTTACAGAAGACTCGCCAACCGTTCGTGTTGGCGGAGAGATTCTTGATATTTTTGAGAAAGTAACACATAAATCCCCGATGTTAAGTTTAGGGAATGCTTTTAATGAAGGTGATTTACGTGATTTTGATCGCAAGGTACGTCAAGGAATTGACGATCAAAATGTAAGATATGTGTGTGAATTAAAAATTGACGGACTGGCGGTTTCCCTTCATTATGAAAAAGGACGCTTCATTCAAGGAGCAACTCGTGGTGATGGTGCAACGGGTGAGGATATTACGCAAAATTTAAAAACGATTAAAGCGATTCCTCTGCGTTTAACAGAAGAAATGACGCTAGAAGCGCGCGGAGAAGCGTACATGCCGAAACGTTCATTTGTGAAATTAAATGAAGAAAAAGAGCAGAACGGAGAAGCAGTCTTTGCGAATCCACGAAATGCAGCTGCGGGTTCATTGCGTCAATTAGATCCAAAAATTGCAGCGAAGCGTAATTTATCTTTATTTGTATATGGGCTTACTGATTTAGAAGGAAAGACGATCGCATCGCATAGTGAATCGTTAAACCTTTTAGGAGAGCTTGGATTTAAAACAAACCCGAATCGCCGAGTTTGCGAAACAATTGATGAAGTCATTGATTACGTGCAAGAGTGGCAAGAAAAACGTCCGCATCTTGATTACGAAATTGATGGTATTGTTATTAAAGTAGACGATGTATCAATTCAAGAAAGCTTAGGAACAACAGCAAAAAGTCCAAGATGGGCCATTGCATATAAATTCCCAGCTGAAGAAGTTGTTACAAAACTGACGGGTATTGAACTAAGCGTTGGACGTACAGGTGTTGTAACCCCAACTGCTGAGTTAGAACCAGTACGCGTGGCAGGAACGATTGTCCGCCGTGCTTCCTTACACAACGAAGATTTAATTCGTGAAAAGGATATTCGCATCGGTGATTATGTTGTTGTAAAGAAAGCGGGAGACATCATTCCTGAAGTTGTAAATGTGATTGTAGACCGCCGTACAGGTGAAGAAGAAGAATTTTATATGCCAACGCATTGCCCAGCATGTGAGAGTGAACTTGTACGTTTAGAAGAAGAGGTTGCGCTTCGTTGTATTAATCCAGCATGTCCTGCACAAATTCGAGAAGGATTAATTCACTTTGTATCACGTAATGCGATGAATATTGACGGATTAGGCGAACGGGTAATTACGCAGTTGTTTGATGCAGATTATATTCGTACATTTGCAGATCTTTATACATTAACGAAAGAACAGTTATTACAACTAGAACGTTTTGGAGAAAAATCTGCTTCAAATTTAGTACAAGCGATTGAAGCTTCCAAAGATAATTCATTAGAGCGTTTATTGTTCGGTCTTGGTATTCGTCACGTTGGAGCAAAGGCCGCTCGTACGTTAGCGGAACATTATGAAACGATGGATCACATCGTGAACGCTACAGAAGAAGAGCTGACAACTATTAATGAGATTGGCGAAAAAATGACGCAATCGATCGTTACGTATTTTGATAATGAAGATGTACAAGAACTATTACAACAATTTAAGTCATATGGTGTAAACATGACTTATAAAGGGATAAAACGAGCAGATTTAGAAAACATCGAGTCTTATTTTGCAGGAAAAACGGTTGTGTTAACAGGAAAGCTAGAAGTGATGGGCCGAAGTGAAGCGAAAAAGAAAATTGAGGCGCTTGGCGGGAAAGTCACAGGCAGTGTAAGTAAAAGTACAGACTTAGTCGTTGCAGGAGAAGCTGCTGGTTCTAAGTTAGCGCAAGCACAAAAACATAACGTTGAGATTTGGGATGAAGCGAGGTTCTTACAAGAGCTCAATAATTAAGAGGTGCAAAGTTACCATGAAAAAAGTGATATTAGCAGCGTTAAGCCTTGGATTACTTCTTAGTGGATGTAGTATAGGGCCAAAAAAAGAACAAAAAATTGTAGAAAAAGGGAATTCGAAAGATAAATCAATTATTTCGAAATACTCGATTTCTGATGATTATTATAAAACGGCAGTTCCATTTGAAAAAGGATCGGCACGAGGGTTAGCTGTGAAAGGACTAAATAGCCGTTTAGATGTTGATGAATTTGAAACAGGATTAATGCGCATTGCGCAAGAATCATATAGTACGAAAGATTATATATTTCAAGGTGGAAAGTATTTAGATAAAGATACGATACAAGCATTGATTGAGAGAAAACGTACACCTGAGCAGCAAAATAATTTAGAAAAAGTGTTGAAGAAGAGGTTACCGAATGGTTTAAATCCAGAACTACCACCAGGAGAACCGGAAACACTAGAAGCAAGAAATCAAAAGAGTCCAATGTATTTATCGCAAATTTTAGAACAAGATTACTTGAAAATAAAAGATGAGAATCAAGCAGAATTAGGCGGAATTGTTATTGGTCTTGCGATGAATTCCGTTCATTATTTTACAGAACAACACGGCTATCCGCGTGAACAAAAAATTGATGATAAAACATTGCTAGAAGAAGGGAAAAAAATGGCGCAAGAAATCCTGCCACTTCTACGCAAGAAAGATGAATTGAAAAATGTTCCAATTACTTTTGCAATCTACAAGCAGGAATCGAAATCTTCACTTGTACCAGGTTCTTTCTTATCGTATTCAAAAGTTGATAAAGGCAGCGATAAAGTAGAAGATTGGAAAGCGTTAGACGAAAAGTATTATTTATTCCCTTCTAATGACGCAGAAACGAATTATCGTGACGATGCAACAAATGTAAAGAACTTCAATGCGAAAATAGCGGAGTATTTTACAGGTGATTATACTGCAGTTGTAGGCAGAGGATTTTATAAAGACGGTCAATTAAAAGAATTGAAGCTTGAAATTCCAGTTCAGTTTAGTGGAAAGGCAGAGGTCATTGGATTTACACAATACGTAACCGGGGCTGTTATGGATTTCCCTAATTATATTAAAGTACAAGTTACAATTAAATCTGTAGACCGTCCAGAAGCAATTATTATTCGCGACGTGAAACAAGATAAGCCATTTGTTCAAGTGTTAGATTAAGAAAAGTCGTTCCTTTTATGAGGAACGGCTTTTTGTCTATAAATCCATTGTATATAAGGCACTGCTATGTAAAACATAACGTGATTTGCGCTCGCTTTTTAAACATGGCATGTGGCAGAAAATAGGCCCTAACCGCTTCTATACATGGCCAGTCGCTCTCGCCCACCTAAAAGAAAGGTGTTTTTATTATTTGTATAGTGAAAATTTTGTTATAATTTTTAATGTTGTTATATAAAAAGGGGATCGAGGGAAAGTACAGATGGAAGATTTAAGTTTGCAGGTCATTATACTACTTATTGCTTTTGGTTTTTTAGCATCATTTATTGATTCTATTGTTGGAGGAGGCGGCTTAATTTCGCTTCCGGCACTTATGTTTATAGGTTTACCGCCAGCTTCAGCAATCGCAACAAATAAGTTGGCGGCAACAATGGGTTCATTTACGAGTACAATGTATTTTATTCGTTCTAAAAAAGTAGATTTTCGCATTGTAGGGAAACTCATTCCATTCACAATCGTTGGGGCAGTTGCAGGTGCATTTGTTGTAAAGTTCATTCCACCGGATGTGATGCGTCCTCTTGTATTAGTTTTACTCGTATTAATTGCTATTTATATTATTGTAAAAAAAGATTGGGGTAGTGTATCTACTTATAAAAAAATGACGAAGGGAAAAACATTTTTATTTTATCTAGTCATTTTGATTATTGGATTTTATGATGGTTTTTTTGGACCAGGCACAGGTTCATTTTTAATTTTTGCATTTTTATTAATTGGTTTGGATTTTATCCGCGCGGCTGCCGCAGGTCGAATTTTAAATTTTGTTAGCAATATTGTATCGTTGATTACATTTTTATTTTTAGGTGCAATTCAATTTAAATATGGCTTAATTATGGGTGTATCTATGGTTGCAGGTGCATATTTCGGTTCGAGATTTGCTGTTGAAAAGGGTGTAGGATATGTGCGTATTTTATTTTTGGCAGTAACAATTTTATTAATTGGAAAGAATTTTTGGGAATATATCCATATTTCATAACATGATGCATATGCATCATGTTGTTTTTTTATTTATTATATTTAAAAAATTTTTTAATTTTAAAAATATAAGTCTAAGAATATTTGAACAAATCGAAATTATCGTGTAGAATAATATTGTATTTAATGTAAACGTTTTTTTCTAAGGGGAGGCTAAAATAATGGTAGTAGCATACAAACATGAGCCATTTACAGATTTTACAGTAGAGGCAAATAAAGTTGCATTTGAAGAAGGTTTAAAGAAAGTAGAATCTTATCTTGGACAAGACTATCCATTAATTATTGGGGGAGAAAAGATCACTACAGACGATAAAATCGTTTCTGTAAATCCTGCAAATAAAGAAGAAGTCGTTGGCCGCGTTTCAAAAGCAAGTCGTGAATTAGCAGAGAAAGCAATGCAAGTAGCGGATGAAACATTCCAAACTTGGAGAAAAACGAAACCAGAAATGCGCGCAGACATTTTATTCCGCGCAGCTGCAATCGTTCGCCGCAGAAAACATGAGTTTTCCGCAATTCTTGTAAAAGAAGCAGGTAAGCCATGGAATGAGGCAGATGCTGATACAGCAGAAGCAATTGACTTCATGGAGTACTATGGTCGTCAAATGTTGAAATTAAAAGATGGCATTCCGGTAGAAAGCCGTCCAATTGAATATAATCGTTTTTCTTACATTCCATTAGGAGTAGGTGTTATTATTTCTCCTTGGAACTTCCCATTCGCTATTATGGCTGGTATGACAACAGCTGCATTAGTGTCTGGTAACACTGTATTATTAAAACCAGCTAGTACAACACCTGTAGTAGCGGCGAAGTTTATGGAAGTATTAGAAGAAGCTGGCTTACCAGCAGGCGTAGTAAACTTCATTCCTGGTAACGGTTCTGAAGTTGGTGACTACTTAGTAGATCATCCTCGTACACGCTTCATCAGCTTCACTGGATCACGCGATGTTGGTATTCGTATTTACGAACGCGCAGCAAAAGTAAATCCAGGACAAATTTGGTTAAAACGCGTTATCGCTGAAATGGGCGGTAAAGATACAATTGTTGTTGATAAAGAAGCAGATCTTGAATTAGCAGCAAAATCTATCGTTGCATCTGCATTTGGATTCTCAGGACAAAAATGTTCTGCATGTTCTCGCGCAGTAATCCATGAAGATGTATACGATCACGTATTAAACCGTGCAATTGAATTAACAAATGAATTAACAGTAGGAAACCCAGCTGAAAAAGGCATAAACATGGGACCTGTTAACGACCAAGCTGCATTTGATAAAGTAATGAGCTACGTTGCGATTGGTAAAGAAGAAGGTAAACTTGTAGCGGGCGGTGAAGGTGATGATTCTCAAGGTTGGTTCATTAAACCAACAATCATTGCTGACGTTGCAGAAGATGCTCGTCTTATGAAAGAAGAAATCTTCGGACCAGTTGTAGCATTCTGCAAAGCAAAAGACTTTGATCATGCACTTGCAATTGCAAACAATACAGAATACGGTTTAACAGGAGCAGTTGTTACGAATAACCGTGAACATATTGAAAAAGCACGTGAAGACTTCCACGTTGGTAACTTATACTTTAACCGTGGATGTACTGGTGCAATCGTAGGTTACCAACCATTCGGTGGCTTTAACATGTCTGGTACAGACTCTAAAGCTGGTGGCCCTGACTACTTAGCACTTCACATGCAAGCAAAAACTACTTCTGAAACCCTATAAGAAGTATAGGAAAGACCTTCTCGCTAGCGAGAAGGTCTTTAATTATTTTATATACAAAAGGATATAAAAAACCCTTTTCTTTTTATGGGAGGGAGAGAGCGTCTGGCCGCGCATAGTAGCGGTCAGTGCCTGTTTCTGCCACGCCAAGCGTTTTCAAATAAAGAAGGGCAACAATCTGCATTGCCATTTTGATCTGCATGGCATCAATTTATATGCTGGAAAAAGAAAAATGAAATGTATGGCTGAGTAGTTACCTTTTTTATGGGAGGGAGAAAGCGTCTGGCCATCATGCATAGTAGCGGTCAATGCCTTTTCCTGCCACATGCTAAGTTTTAAACAAAAGGAGCAGGCCAGTAGCGAGCGCATTGTATTCTGCATAGCAGCGATTTATGTGTTGAAAGATCAGAATCGGTCAGAGAGTGAGTGTAGGTCTTTTTTTGCTCGGCGCGTTAGAATTGACTGTATTCAACTGGAATTCGTATAGGTAAATGAACTGATATCAGCGCTTTTTCAAATATATCGGCGAAAATGCCTCGTTTATCGGCGCTTTTTCGGATATATCAGCGCTTCGACACAAGATAAAGACCGTTCGGCAGTATTCGACATGCGCGCAGAAAGGAACTAACCTCCTAGGTTAGTTCCTATTTTTATTTAGAAGTGGACATTTCTCTTGCATTGTTTTCATAAATAAATCGGGGTCTTTTGGCAGCGATATAAGAGCTATATCATAGTTGCTATAAGTAATTTCTACGCGCTTAAACGTCCAGGCAGGTGCAGAAAGTAAGTTGTAAGTGTATCTGATGCTCGTTATTTCATGGAGCGGAATCATAATTTTAAAGAAACCAAATACAGCAATGAAATGTGTATGTGTAATCTCGTGATAAGAATGAAATAGTGCCCATAGAAGCATAAGTATAATGAGCAGCATAATGATTCCACCTATAATGGAGCCTGTATCAGCTTCTTTTGCAAAAAAGAGAATAAAAGGTATGGGACATAATGCAATAATGAGTAGAGACAGCAGTGGATTGCGTTGAATTGAAAATTTCATGAGTTACACATCCTTATTTTGGATTGTTACGCTTAATTTTAAATAAAAACAAACAAAATAACTAGAAAGTTTTACCCGTTCGTCATATTTCTCTGTATAAATTTTATAAGTTTCCTGTATAATACAATTTGAAGGAAAATCTATGATTAGACAAGAAGACACCGCTTTCAGTTTGCTCGCTGAAAGCGGTGTTTTTTTATATATACTTTAAGAAAAATAGAAACAATTTCTTTGATTAAGTCTGAAGGGATTGTTCGCGTTGTAAAAATTCTGCCTCGCTGATTACCTCAGCATATACGCCGTTTAAAGCAGCTAGAATGGTATTGTGAATGTATACAGCCGGAATTGAAACGTTTTTAAAGATTAAATCTTTCGTTGCACACGCATCATGCACCACTGTGCATGTAAAACCAAAATCAAAGGCAGCTCGTACTGTAGCGTCGATGCACATATGGGTCATCATGCCGCATACAACGACGTGTTCAATTTGAAAATTTTGTAATTTTTCTAATAGCGGTGTTTCTCGAAAACTATTAGGAAAATGCTTCAATATGACCGTTTCCTGTTGAAAAGGACGAACTCTTTCATGGATATGTACGCCTTCTGTATTCGGAAGAAGAAACGTTGCATTTTCCTGCATGGAAACATGTTGAATATGAAAAATAGGCTGGTTTGTATCACGGAAATGTTGTAGTATGCGCTGTGCATATTCGCTTGCTTCATCGGCGTTGCGTAGTTCCATCTTTCCATCTGGAAAATAATCATTTTGGATATCTACGAGTAAAAGAGCAGTTTTCATTTCTGTTACAGCCCCCCGTTTTCAATTTTGTATTCGTTTAATTATTCCATTACTTTAGAGAGTTTTCCTTTTATAGGGTGAAGAAATTTACATAAATTTAAAACTGAATTGTTTTCGTTTTTAATTAAACGGTTTAGAAATGGATTTTCCTATTTTGAATAGAATGGGGATTAAACTTATTAATACTCCTGCTACTATAAGTGTGGATAAAAATAACTCTCTAAAAGTTAATTCGTTGTTTTTAAAAAATTGATAAAGAATGAAACTATTAATAGGAATATTCAATAACATGCCAGTTAAAAGGCCTGGTGCATATCTTTTTAACACGATACTTGCGAGTAAATGGGGAAAAATGACGTTGATAATCATTGAACTAATGAAGCCAATAAGAATATATTTAGCCAGACTTGAATTTGGAGAAAATAAATAATAAAAAGTTGAAAGGTAAGCTAAAGAAGTAATAACGATAACTGCAAAATAAAATTCGTTTTTCCCTACAGGTTTGTGGAATTTTGAGGCGTGATTTGACCACTCTGGTAACCATACTGCTTCTTCTAAATTATGTAATGTAATAGCAAATAAAAATAAAATAACCAATTCTCCCAATGGAAAAACCTCCTCTGTCCAATTTGGTTCTATTAAATAATTATTGTGTATTGCGACGTTAATGCAGTATTTTTTCAAAAATCTACCCTACAATGGAAGTCTTAATTTTGCATGAGATTAAAACTAAGAAATTTAAGTGGAGGAGACCAGGATTTTCCCTGGTCTTTTCCTATATCATTATTCAATTGTCACACGTTTTAAAGAAGTTTCCGCAGGTTGCTTCTGTTCCTTTATATAAGAAGTGAGTTCTTCCTGAAATATGTTTAATAACCCTTTTGCTCGCTGCTGAAGCGGGGCAGGTAATTCGTTTATCATATACGACCCAACCTCAATTTTCGTCCGAATCATTTTTCGTAGTAAGTCTTCACGCATGAACGACACCTCCAAATCGAATGTTGAGGACATCACCTTCAAATTTTGCACCTTGAATGGATAAATGCGTTAATGTTTTTGGTAATGTAATGTTTCGCTTTACGGAACCAGCACGGATAATCAATTCGTCACCTTTTTGATTTAAAGAGAGTTCACTTTTATCAGAGAATGGGATGGATAGCACAAAGATATATTCATCGCCGTTTTTTGTGACATACTGCGTTCGGCCGTTAAACTTTACCGCAGTTGGATCAGGATCGTGTTTAAATAAAGCATCACCGACACGTTCTAACATAGATAAGCCAACTACTTCTTGTTCAAACATAGGTGCCTCGTAAATAGGAAGCGGCTGAAAACTATCTTGAATTAATGCTTTATATTTCTTTTGCGCATCTTTCCATGCTTGAAAATATGAATCTGTTACAGTATCAGGAATGATGCGATTAATCATGATGGCATCAACGTTGTAGTCATATAAATTTAAATATGTGAAGCTGCGCTGTGCTTCTTTAATCACCATTTTTTCCGGATTGACAACAACGCGAACGCTTGTTACCTCTCGGTTGGATAAAATATCTCTCATTTCACCGAGTTGTTCGAGCGTATTTGTTAATTCTTCCATAGTATCGTCGGTAGGAAGGGGGAATCCGATAAGTGGCTGTGCAACAGGACGGACAACTTTTAATACTTTACGTTTAATTGGAAATAGTTTTTCCATCCACCAGCCGAGCATATCAGGAAAGCTTAACATTGCTAATGTTTCGCCAGTTGGAGCACAATCAATAATGATGACATCATATGTTTTTTGTTTATAGTAATCTAATACACGCAATAAACTAATTAAATCTTCCATACCTGGGAACATCGTAAGTTCCTCTGTCGTAATATCGTCAGCTGCTTTTGATGTAAATAGCAATGTAATATATTTTTGCAGTTTACCCCAGCCCTTTTCCATTTCATAGATTGTATTAATCTCTTGCGCCCATAGGTTTTCACAAATTTCTTGAGGTTCTGATGAAAGTTTCATACCAAAGGAATCTCCTAAGCTATGTGCAGGATCGGTGCTCATGACTAACGTTTTTAATCCTTGTTTTGCACTTTGCATTGCTGTTGCTGCTGAAATACTTGTTTTTCCTACGCCGCCTTTACCTGTGTACAAAATAATTCTCATCATTCATATCCCCTTTGTTTCGATAGTCGAATATTACGAGAGTCGAAATATATTTTTGAATAAAAACCCGCAGAGGGGTCTATTCAATCGGAATGTTTTTAATCTTAGCTGAAGTAAGCTTTTCTTCTGGTTTTTGTGGTGATGTAGCAATATGATTCATGATCTTTTGGAAGATCTGTAGTAAAAATGCCTTTTCTTCTTCTGATAGCGCTTCTGTTACAAGGCTAAAGTAATAAGCAGCATTTTGTTTTACTTCTCCTACAAGCTCTAGACCAGCTTCCGTTAAACGAATCAATACAATGCGACGATCACTTTCACTTCGATAGCGCTCAATATATCCTTTTTTTACGAGACGGTTGACTACACCTGTTGTCGTACTCATTGGAATATCGAGAAGCTCCGCAATTTTACTCATTGTAATGTCTGTATTTCGCTCCATCCAAAGCAAGCAAAATACTTCTGTTTTTGAAAGTGATAAATCAAGGCTTACCCATTCTTCAGGATAGAAAAGCTTCTTGGCGTTATCAAGCAGTAAGTCTAAAAAATGTTCGTATTGCAGCAATTATTTCCACTCCCGTATATTTCGAGGTTCGTAATATATTTTTCATTCTATGCTCAATTGTAATAAATGTCAATTGTTTTTAAATTTTCAGACTAAATCTATTTTATTCTTTATAAAGAACTATATATATGCTAGAGTAATACAAAAGATAGGCTATTTTACATATTCCTTCATAATATGGATAATAATGCACTATCTAATAGTGAGTTGAGCAATGATAAGGGGGATAATAATGAGAAGGAGAAATACTCAAGCGTTCACATTTTTAGCATGGACTTCTTTCGTTTGTGCGCTTTCTGGTATGCTAATTGGTATTTATACGTTAGATGAAACACTTAGTGTAAAAGGCTATTATTTAATTGGTACATTATTTTTAACAATGTCTAGTTTTGTGCTGCAAAAAACAATTCGTGATAATGAGGAAGATAATGAACACCTTCCGAAGAAAGAACCAATTGAAAAGTAATAAAATGACAGGGAAGGCGAAAGCCTTTCTTTTTTTGTCCAAAAATGAGTGAAGTACGCTGTGTTGACTTGCTTGAACTACTGAAAATTTGGTATCATCAATAGTATTGTAGATTGTACGATATATTATGGAGGTGGCCTAGCCGTGTCAAGAATTTCCGTTGAGAATGTAAAGCACGTTGCCCATTTAGCGCGTCTTGCAATTACTGATCAAGAAGCAGAAAAATTTCAAAAACAACTCGATGCAATTGTTACATTTGCAGAGCAGTTAAATGAATTAGATACAACAAAAGTAAAACCAACAACTCACGTATTAGATATGAAGAATATTATGCGTGAAGACGTACCTGAAAAAGGTTTACCAGTTGAAGAAGTATTAAAAAATGCACCGGATCACAAAGAGAATCAAATCCGTGTTCCAGCAGTTTTAGAATAGAGGAGGGGAATTTCGATGTCATTATTTGATCATTCTGTATCAGAGTTACATAAGAAGTTAAACAGCAAAGAAATTTCCGTTACGGATTTAGTAGAGGAATCTTACAAACGTATTGCGGATGTTGAAGATAACGTAAAAGCTTTTCTTACATTAGATGAAGAAAATGCACGTGCGAAAGCGAAGGAATTAGATGCGAAGTTAGGCGCTGAAGATAACGGTTTACTATTTGGTATGCCAATTGGCGTGAAAGATAACATCGTAACAAAAGGTCTTCGTACAACATGTGCGAGCAAAATATTAGCAAACTTTGACCCAATTTATGATGCAACAGTTGTGCAAAAGCTAAACGCTGCTGACACAATTACAATTGGTAAATTAAACATGGATGAGTTTGCGATGGGTTCTTCTAACGAAAACTCTGGTTTTTATGCAACAAAGAATCCATGGAATTTAGATTATGTTCCAGGTGGATCTAGTGGTGGTTCTGCAGCAGCAGTAGCAGCAGGAGAAGTATTATTCTCTTTAGGTTCTGATACAGGTGGTTCCATCCGTCAACCAGCAGCATATTGCGGTGTTGTTGGTTTAAAACCAACATATGGTCGTGTATCTCGCTATGGTTTAGTTGCGTTTGCATCTTCTCTTGACCAAATCGGACCGATTACGCGTACAGTAGAAGACAATGCATACTTACTACAAGCGATTTCTGGTGTGGACCGTATGGATACAACTTCTGCAAACATTGAAGTTGGAAATTACTTAGCTGGTTTAACTGGTGACGTAAAAGGCTTACGCATCGCTGTGCCAAAAGAATATTTAGGTGAAGGTGTTGGCGAAGAAGCTCGTGAATCTGTACTAGCTGCGTTAAAAGTGTTAGAAGGCATGGGCGCAACTTGGGAAGAAGTATCGCTTCCACACTCTAAATACGCATTAGCAGCATACTACTTAATCTCTTCTTCTGAAGCGTCTGCAAACCTTTCACGCTTTGATGGCGTACGTTACGGCGTTCGTTCTGATAATGTGAATAACTTAATGGACCTTTACAAGAATACGCGTAGCGAAGGCTTCGGTGACGAAGTAAAACGTCGTATTATGCTTGGTACATTTGCACTTAGCTCTGGTTACTATGATGCATATTACAAAAAAGCACAACAAGTACGTACATTAATTAAAAATGATTTTGAAAATGTATTTGCAAACTATGATGTTATTATTGGACCAACAACGCCAACTCCAGCGTTTAAAGTGGGCGAAAAAGTCGATGATCCAATGACAATGTATGCAAATGATATTTTAACAATTCCAGTAAACTTAGCAGGTGTTCCGGCAATTTCTGTTCCGTGTGGATTCGGTGCAAACAACATGCCACTTGGACTACAAATTATCGGTAAACACTTCGATGAAGCAACAATTTATCGCGTTGCACATGCGTTCGAGCAAGCAACAGATTATCATACAAAAAAAGCAAGTCTGTAAGGAGGCGAGCATAGATGAATTTTGAAACAATTATCGGTTTAGAGGTTCACGTTGAGTTAAAAACGAATTCGAAAATTTTCTCTGCGAGTCCAACAGAATTTGGAGCGGATCCAAATACACAAACAAGTGTAATTGACTTAGGATATCCTGGGGTGCTTCCAACTCTAAATAAAGAGGCAGTTAACTTTGCAATGAAAGCTGCAATGGCATTAAACTGTGAAATCGCAACAGAAACAAAATTTGACCGTAAAAACTATTTCTATCCAGATAACCCGAAAGCATACCAAATTTCTCAATATGATAAACCAATTGGGGAAAATGGTTGGATTGAAATTGAAGTAGACGGTAAAAAGAAACGTATCGGTATTACACGTCTTCATTTAGAAGAAGATGCAGGTAAATCAACGCATACAAGCGAAGGCTACTCATTAGTAGACTATAACCGTCAAGGTATGCCGTTAATCGAAATCGTATCTGAGCCAGATATGCGTACGCCAGAAGAAGCATATGCATACTTAGAAAAATTAAAGTCTATCATTCAATATACAGGCGTATCTGATTGTAAGATGGAAGAGGGTTCCCTTCGTTGTGATGCGAACATTTCCCTTCGTCCAGTTGGACAAGAGAAATTCGGTACAAAAGCGGAATTGAAAAACTTAAACTCTTTCACTTACGTACAAAAAGGTCTTGAATTTGAACAAGTGCGTCAAGAAAAAGAGCTATTATCAGGTGGTATCATCCAACAAGAAACACGCCGCTATGATGAAGCGACAAAGAAAACAATCTTAATGCGTGTGAAAGAAGGATCTGACGATTACCGTTACTTCCCAGAGCCAGACTTAGTAGAGCTTTACATCGACGATGAGTGGAAAGAGCGCGTTCGCGCTTCTATTCCTGAGCTTCCAGATGCTCGTAAAGTACGTTATGTAGAAGAGCTTGGCTTACCAGCTTATGATGCACACGTATTAACATTAACGAAAGAGATGTCTGATTTCTTCGAAGCAACAGTTGTAGACGGTGCAGACGCGAAATTAACATCAAACTGGTTAATGGGTGAAGTATTAGCATACTTAAACAAACAACAAAAAGAATTACAAGACGTAGCACTAACACCAGCTGGTTTATCTAAAATGATTCAATTAATTGAAAAAGGTACAATTTCGTCTAAAATTGCGAAAAAAGTATTTAACGAATTAATTGAAAACGGTGGAGACCCAGAAGAAATTGTAAAAGCAAAAGGTCTTGTTCAAATTTCTGACGAAGGAGCACTTCGCAAAATCGTAACAGAAATTCTTGATAATAATGAACAATCTATTGAAGATTTCAAAAACGGTAAAGACCGTGCAATTGGCTTCTTAGTTGGTCAAATTATGAAAGCTACAAAAGGACAAGCAAATCCGCCACTTGTTAATAAAATCTTACTTGAAGAGATTAACAAGCGATAATAAAGAAAAGCGGAGGTGGATGGTTCTAGCCACCAAAGTTAGACAGTAGCAGCAAAGATTAATCAGAAAAAACACCCATAAATGGGTGTTTTTCTGGGTTAATCAAACGTTTGTTTAAATGGTATTTCGTTTAAACAAACGTTTGATTAACTGACAAAGATAAGGGAAATGCTGTCATGTTAAGTTTGGTAAGATAGTTGCAAAAAGCTTCTAATAATGATAAATCTAAATTTAGAGAGAATTTTTTCATCATATGAAATAAATAGCACCTTAATGTGAAAAATGAAGTTATATAGCTTCGTGAGAGTGAAAAATGGAAGGAGGGTATGCATAGGAATGCTAAGTAAATACTTAGCGGCTATTCCTTTCCCTTTTTTGATGAATGAGGGTTTTCCTGTGCTAATATTATATGAAACGAGCAAGAATTATTTATAATCCAACTTCTGGTCGTGAGTTGTTTAAGAAAAACTTACCGGAAGTACTGCAAAAATTAGAACAAGCAGGATATGAAACATCATGTCATGCGACAACAGGTCCTGGAGATGCAACTGTGGCAGCGAGACAAGCGGCAGAGCGTAAGTTTGATGTTGTTATCGCAGCAGGCGGCGACGGTACATTAAATGAAGTTGTAAATGGGTTAGTTGGAAATGACCATCGTCCAAAATTCGGAATTATTCCAGTTGGAACAACAAATGACTTTGCTAGGGCGATTGGTGTACCTCGTACAATTGAAGAAGCCGTTGATATCATTTGTGCTGGTCAAACGGTACCTCTTGATCTTGGAAGAGCAAATGATACATACTTTATTAATATTGCAGGCGGTGGCCGCATAACTGAATTAACATACGAAGTACCAAGTAAATTAAAAACAGTACTTGGACAACTTGCTTATTATTTAAAAGGTATTGAAATGTTACCATCTTTACATCCAACATATGTAGAAATTGAGTATGATGGAAAAATATTACGAGAAGAAATTACAATGTTTTTAATTACAAATACACGATCAGTCGGTGGCTTTGAAAAAGTAGCGCCGTATGCTTCTATTAATGATGGTTTATTTGATTTGTTAATATTAAAAAAAGGATCGATTGCAGACTTAATTAAAGCAGCGACACAAGCGCAGCGCGGCGAGCATATCAATAATCCGAAAGTGCTATATACACAAGCAAATCGAATTAAAGTACATTCAACAGAAAAATTAATGATTAATTTAGATGGTGAATATGGCGGAGATGCACCGATGGAGTTTGAAAATATGTATCACTGTTTGGAATTATTTGTTCCAGAACAGCAGGAAACTACCTTGTAAGAGGTAGTTTTTTTTGTGAAGAATGGGAAACCGCCTTTTTTAGATGGGTGAGAGCGTTTGGCCGCACGTGGAAGCGGTCAGTGCCCTTTTCTACTTAAAACAAAAGGAGGAAACAAATAGCGTCCATGATGTATTTGCATAGTAAGTATATTGAAAAATTAAAAGGACTCGAAAACGCTTTGTAATCGTTTACATATCATGGTACTATTAAATTGTAATAATAATAAATTATTACGATAATTTATTATTATTACAATTTAATACAGGTGGTATTGGAGAATGAAACATTATTACAGCAATACTATCCGTTCGTTACATTTCTTTCGAAGGTAGTGGAAGAAAATTGTAAAGTGGCGAAAAATGTTATAAATATCTGAACCAACTATATACCGTTATTTATAGAAGATTAAAGATGAAAACAATTAATTGTTTGCGAAAACTTGTTCATTATTTTACATAATGAGTAGTTGAAAGACAGGAGGGGTAATTTGTGAACAAGAATAGTATGTTACGTGTGTTAGAGAAAGAATTAGTCGTTGCTTTAGGGTGTACAGAACCAGTGTCGATTGCGTTAGCCGCAGCTACTGCAAGAGATTATATGAAGGGTGACATACAGTCCATCGAAGTATTTGCAAGTACAAATGTTATTAAAAATGCAATGGCGGTTGGTATACCAGGAATGAAGGCTACGGGAATTGACTTTGTTGCTGCTTTAGGTGTGTTAGCCGGAGATAGTAAAAAAGGTTTAGAAGTGTTAGCCGGAGTTTCAGAAGAAGATGAAGAACAAGCAATCTCTTTAGTAGAAGCGGGGCAGGTGTCTGTAGAATTAGCAGATACGTCTAAAAAGCTATACATTGAAGTGAAGCTTACGACTGACGCGGGATATACAAGAGTTATTATTTATGATAATCACACATTTATCGCATTAGTAGAAGCGAATGGAGAGCTTGTTTATAAGAATGGATGTGGAAATACAAACTTTTCCACTTCTGAAGAAGAACGTGATGAACTAACGATTCCGGAAATATATGAATTTGTTACGACTGTAGATGTAATGGAATTGGCACTTGTAAAAAAGAGTATTGAACTGAATCGTAATGTGGCATTAGATGGTCTGTCGAATGAATATGGCTTACAAGTTGGAAAAACATTAAAGACAAATGTATTAAAAGGAATTCTATCAGATGATTTAACAACTCATGCGATGGCGTTAGCAGCTGCTGGTTCAGATGCGCGTATGGCGGGTTCGACAATGCCAGTAATGGCTAACTCAGGAAGCGGTAATCAAGGGATTGCCGTAACGATGCCTGTAGTAGCTGCAGGTGAGAAATTGAATGCTTCTGAAGAAGAGTTAATTCGTGCTGTTACGTTAAGCCATTTATTAGCGATTTACATTAAAAATCAATTTGGGCGTTTGTCTGCACTTTGCGGTGTAACAGTTGCTGGTGCAAGTGCATCGGCTGCTATTACGTATTTATTAGGCGGAGATATTGAAAAGATAAAGTATGCCATCCAAAATACACTTGGAAATGTAACAGGGATGCTTTGTGACGGAGCAAAAGCAGGATGTGCGATGAAAGTAGCAACTTGTTCAAGCGCAGCTGTACAATCTGCACTGTTAGCCTCACAAGGAATGTGTATCTCTGCTACAGATGGATTTATCGAAACAGATGTTGATAAAACAATCGAGAACTTTTGCCGATTAGGAAATGAAGGTTCACCGAATATGGATAAGATCATGCTAGAGATGATGATTAATAAAAGAAAATAGTAGTGATGTATCACCGTGGATGTTATTCATAATCAAATGAAGAAAAACGCCATTCTTTCTATAGAATTATAGGAAAGGATGGCGTTTTTGTATGTAATTGCTCAAGTTTTTCCATAACCATCTAAAATTATTTTTCGGTTCATACATTTCACTTCCAGTTTTCTTTATTCCCAGCGTTAATGAATATTTGCGGAGGTGAACTTAAAAATTGAAATATCAAATCATTAAAATCTGGAGGTAGCTGAGTAGTTATGAAAACGGATGAATTGACAAAGATTTATATGTAGGATTACACTCAAACTATTCAATTAATTAATTGAATAGTTCGGGGGATTTTACATGCTTAATGAACGAAGTTTAAAAGATTTATAATATCAAGAGTTTGCAAGAGTAGGAAAAAGTTTATCTAGCCCAAAGCGGTTGGAAATTACGTTATTTACGAACTAGCTGATAAAGCTGTTACGTTTTAATCAGCAAGATGTAAAGAAGGTGTTCATAAATGTTCGATAAAGCACAAGATTCAATCGAGAGTTACATAACTTCTCCAGAAAAGCTAAAAAAATTATATAGAAGAGTGTTATTCGTTGTGAGCCTATCACAGATTTTCGGCGGGGCTGGTTTAGCGGCGGGAATTACTGTAGGTGCCCTGTTAGCACAACAAATGCTTGGAACTGATGCCTATGCAGGAGTTCCAGCAGCTTTATATACTTTAGGTTCAGCATGCGCAGCTTTAATTGTAGGAAGACTTTCTCAACGTTATGGACGTCGGACAGGTCTCGCAACCGGTTTTATTGTCGGCGGACTCGGTGCAATTGGAGTTGTGATTGCAGCCATGATGAATAATATAATTCTATTATTTGCTTCTCTATTGATTTATGGTTCAGGTACAGCAACAAATTTACAAGCTCGTTATGCTGGGACTGACTTAGCGAATAAAAAACAACGAGCAACTGCTATTAGTGTTACGATGGTTATGACAACATTTGGGGCTGTTGCAGGGCCAAATTTAGTGAATATTATGGGAGATTTTGCTCTTTTTATTGGAGTTCCAGCACTTGCAGGTCCATTCATTTTATCAGCTACAGCATTTATCTTAGCAGGTATTGTACTGTTTATTATGCTTCGCCCAGATCCATTAGATATTTCCAAAAAGATATTAGCTTATAAAAAGGAATTTGAGTATGAAAATGATTCAAATCCCGTTGATAAAGCAGTAAATAAAAGAGGTCTTGCGGTCGGTGCCACAATTATGGTTCTTACGCAAATTGTAATGGTTGCAATTATGACTATGACACCGGTTCATATGAAACATCATGGTCATGGTTTAACTGAAATCGGAATTGTGATTGCGTTTCATGTAGGTTCTATGTATTTCCCCTCACTTGTCACAGGTGTTCTTGTAGATAAAATAGGTCGAACAGTCATGAGCATAGCTGCTGGTACTACATTGTTATTTGCTGGTTTATTAGCAGCATTCGCGCCGATGGATTCAATGGTTCTATTAGTACTTGCTCTTTCTTTACTTGGATTGGGCTGGAATTTTGGTTTAATCAGTGGTACAGCTCTAATCGTTGATTCTACGGATCCTTCAACACGTGCAAAAACGCAAGGAACACTCGATGTTTTTATTGCACTAGCAGGGGCTTCTGGCGGTGCTCTTTCAGGAATAATAGTAGCGAATACAAGTTATGCTACATTAGCTTTGAGCGGAGGGTTTTTATCTTTAATTCTCATACCTGTTGTGATTTGGTCCCATAAAGGAAGAGAACAATAGGGTTTTAGGATAAAGTGAAACTTTAATCAGTAGGGGGGGTTCTTCATCCCCTACTGATTATTAGTTGAACCAATCGGCTTTTACGGGCAGTTATTCCCCAGCTATCTTCCTTAGAAAAGCGGAAGCGGCTCGCTCAGAATCGCAGGACGTTGGAGCCCAAGACGGAGAGGCGCTTTTTGCCTCGTCCGAGGGGGCGAAACGACCGGAGATTCTAGCCGCTAGAGCTGGACAACGATTCTCTCTCAATCTTGAGGTGGGGGTAGTTCAATCTTAAAATATTAGTAGTTTAAAAACTTAGCCTGATGGGCGTGTAACGGTACCACATATAGATAGAAATCTTTTTGGTAAGTCATTAAAGACTTGAAATAAGTCTTTAATGACTTATTTTTGTGTCAAAACGTACGAAAACATAAGAGAATCGTACATTTATAAGTTGGCACACATCTTGCATTATAAAAAGCAAATGACTAAAAGAGGTGGAAGATATTATGAAAACAAATTTTGCGAAAGTAAATCAAAATATTCCGGGTTCAAAAGCAGCTTCATTATTTGAACGCCGTCAAAATATTGTCCCAAGAGGAGTAAGTAATGGCATTCAAACATTTGTTCAATCGGCTCAAGGGGCACTTGTGACAGATGTAGATGGAAATCAATTTATCGACTTTGCGGGGGCAATCGGTACAATTAACGTCGGACATTGTCACCCGGCCGTTACAGAAGCTCTTCATAAGCAAATCGATCAATATATCCATACAGGTTTTAACGTAATGATGTATGAGTCGTATATTGAATTGGCAGAAAAGCTAGCTACGCTCGCACCGGGTAACTTTGATAAGCAAGTTTTGTTTTTAAATAGCGGGGCTGAAGCGGTTGAAAATGCAGTGAAAATTGCTCGTAAGTATACGAAACGAACAGGGATTATTGCCTTTACAAAAGGATTTCACGGCCGCACATTAATGACGATGACAATGACAAGTAAAGTAAAGCCATATAAAAATGGATTTGGTCCATTTGCACCAGAAGTTTATAAAGCGCCATTCCCTTACGAATATCGCCGTCCAGCTGGATTAACAGAAGAACAATATGAAGATTTCATTATTGAAGAATTTAAAAACTTCTTAATCACAGAAGTTGCACCAGAAAGTATTGCTGCTGTTGTGATGGAGCCTGTACAAGGAGAAGGCGGTTTTATCGTTCCTGGTAAAAAGTTTGTAAAAGAAGTACACCGTTTATGTGCTGAAAATGGTATTTTGTTCGTTGCTGATGAAATTCAAACAGGATTTGGCCGTACGGGTAAATATTTTGCGATTGACCATTACGATGTCGTACCGGATTTAATTACGGTATCGAAATCGCTAGGGGCGGGTGTACCAATTAGCGGTGTAATTGGCCGAAAAGAAGTAATGAATGAGGCTGCGCCAGGTGAACTAGGCGGAACGTATGCTGGAAGTCCATTAGGATGCAGTGCTGCATTAGCGGTTCTTGAAGTAATGGAGAAAGAAAATTTAAATGAAAGAGCTGTGCATATTGGAAAAGTAGTGATGGATCGTTTTCAGCAAATGGCTGAAAAATATGAATGCATTGGTGATGTTCGCGGACTAGGGGCGATGTGTGCCTTTGAATTAGTGAAAGACAAAATGACGAAAGAACCGAATAAAGAACTAGCTACTAATCTTATTGCAGAAACAAATAAGAGAGGTTTGCTGCTATTGACGGCAGGTGCGTATGGAAATGTCGTGCGCGTTTTAATGCCGCTTGTGATTACGGATGAGCAGCTTGAAGAAGGGCTTATGATTTTAGAGGAGTCGCTTCAGTCTTGTTATGGGAAAGTAGATAAAGCACACGTGTAAAAACCTCTTTCTTTTAGGTGGGCGAGAGGGTCTGGCCGCGCGTAGTAGCGGTCATGGCTTGTTTCTGCCGCATGCCATGTTTAAAACATAAGGATGAAGCGAGTGAGGGTTATGTAGTGTTCTGCGAGGCCACACTTGAAGCTGTTTAAATTGCGATTTAAAAACTTGTTTGCCACTGTTCCTATGCTCCCTGTTATATAATGATAAGAAAGCATTATATAAATTGGACGTGTTTGCATATTATGCCTATTAAAAGGTAAACCCTGCGGTGTTTTGAGACAGGGTTATGAAACTTTTAAAATATTTAAACCTCAGGGAGTGACTGGGATGGTGGCGGAAAAGGAACGAGCGTTTATGGATTTGAAAGATGTATTTGAATACGCTTTTGATGAAATTTTTGTAACTGATGAGAAAGGGATTGTCGTTCGTGTAAACAGCATGTGTGAAAGACATTACCAGTTACCGGCGGAACAATTAATTGGTAAGAGTGTAAAAGAGCTGCAAAAGGACGGGATTTTTTATCCGTCAGCAACTCTTGAAGTGATTGAAAAACAGAAGCCGGTGGAAATTGTGCAAACGACAAAATCGGGAGAGTATTTACATGTTCGAACGCGACCAGTTTTTGATGATCAGGGCAATTTACGAAGGGTCATTAGCTACTCACGTGATTTAACAGAGCTTTATCAATTGCGTCAACAGGTAGAGGCGATGACTGATCAATTAAAAACGTATAAAAAAGAATTACGAGAAACATATGAACATGAAGGACTTATTTTTAAAAGTGCGGCTATGGAGAGAATAGTTGGAACAATAAAAAAGGTATCTGTAGTCGATAGTACAGTTCTTGTTTTAGGAGAGACCGGAGTTGGAAAAAGTCGATTGGTACGCCATTTACATGAACTGAGCCATCGGAAAAATGAAATGTTTTATGAAACCAATTGTGCAGCATTGCCAACGAATTTAATTGAGTCCGAATTATTCGGATATGCAGGCGGTTCTTTTACAGGCGCGCATCGTGAAGGGAAAAAAGGGATTTTAGAACTGGCCGATAAAGGAACGCTCTTTTTAGATGAAATTGGTGAAATGCCTCTTGAAATTCAAGCAAAGCTTTTACAAGTATTACAGGAAAAAACGTTTCGCTCAGTAGGCGGCAGAGAATTAAAGAAAGTAGATGTTCGCATTGTAGCTGCAACGAATAGAAATTTGCAAGAGATGGTGAAGCAGGGGACGTTTCGAAAGGATTTGTATTATCGCCTAAACGTTATTCCTATTTACATTCCTCCTTTACGTGAGAGGCAGGAAGACATTTTACCGCTTGTTTCTTATTATTTGCAGCATTTTAATGAGAAGTATGGACGCAGCGTGACATTATCTCCGCATGTGTTGCATGCATTTTTAGAATACCCGTGGGAAGGAAACAACCGCGAAATAGAAAATGTAATGGAACGTGTTGTCATTACTGCAGATGAGCTTGTGACAATGGAGGATTTACCATTATCTATGCAAAAGTCGACGATTGAGCAATCGGGGAAAAGTTTGTATGAAATGTTAGAAGATGTAGAGCGCAGTATTATTTTAAAGGCGTATAAAGTGCATGGATCAAGTTATAGAGTAGCAGAGGCGCTAAAGATTAGTCAGTCTGCGGCGACGAGGAAAATTAAGAGGTTTATTGAAGAGGAAGAAGGGTCGATGAAGCCGATTTGAGAAGACCAACATAAAAAACCTTTCTTTTTTGGGGTGGTCGAGAGCGGGTTTATGTAGTGTTTTGCGAGGCTGCGAGCATCTTGTTTTTTAGGTTACATAAAAAGGTATATCATAGTAACTATAAAGGAGGAAGAACGAAGTGGATAAAAAGGCAATGTTAGATAAGAAAGCGATGTACGTAAATGGAGAGTGGATTCATTTGCATGAGCAAATTGAAATTAACAATCCTGCTACGCAAGAGGTGTTTGCGACTGTTCCGAAGGGCGGAGTAACGGAGGCGAAGCAAGCAGTGGATGCGGCGCATGAGGCGTTTAAGACTTGGTCGAAGTTAACGGCAGCAGAGCGCGCGAACAAGTTGAAAAAGTGGTTTACGTTAATTGATGAGCATAAAGAAGAAATCGCTGCTATTATGACAAAAGAACAAGGAAAACCGTTTCCAGAAGCGCTTGGTGAAGTAAATTATGCAAATAGTTTTGTAGAATGGTATGCGGAAGAAGGAAAGCGTGTATATGGCGAAATGATTCCGGCTTCTCACCCGAATAAGCGAATCCTTGTAACAAAACAACCTGTTGGTGTCATAGCAGCAATTACGCCGTGGAACTTCCCGGCAGCGATGATTACAAGAAAAGTAGCACCTGCATTAGCGGCTGGTTGTACGGCAGTTGTGAAACCAGCAAGTCAAACGCCATTAACAGCGTTAAAATTAGCTGAACTTGCGCATGAAGCGGATATTCCTAAAGGTGTTTTAAATATTGTAACAGGAAGCGCGAAAGCAATTGCTGATACATGGATGAATGATGGACGTGTGAGAAAGGTATCCTTTACGGGATCAACGGAAATTGGCAAAGAATTAATGCGCGGTGCTGCAGAAACAGTGAAAAAAGTTTCTCTAGAATTAGGTGGTCATGCACCATTTATTGTAATGAATGATGCGGATTTAGATAAAGCTGTTGAAGCGGTAATTGGTTCGAAATTCCGTAATGCTGGCCAAACGTGTATTTGTACAAATCGCGTGTTTGTTCAAGAAGATGTATATGAAAACTTCGTAGAGAAGTTCCAAAAAGCTGTCGGAGAGTTACAGGTAGGTGACGGTTTTGCAGAAGGCACAACTGTTGGGCCACTTATTGATCAATCAGCTGTTGAAAAAGTACAAGAACATATTGAAGATGCCATTCAAAAGGGCGGAAAGGTACTGAACGGAGGCCAAAAGGTTGCGGAATTAAACGGTCACTTTGTTCAGCCAACTGTAATCGGCGAAGCGAATGATGATATGTTATGTATGACAGAAGAAACATTTGGGCCGCTTGCACCTGTTGCAAAATTTAAAACAGCTGAAGAAGTAATTGAGCGCGCGAATAACACGCCGTACGGCCTAGCAGCGTATGTCTTTACAACAAATATTAGTCAAGCATTCCAAATTAGCGAAGCGCTGGAATACGGAATTATCGGTTTAAATGACGGTCTTCCATCGGTTGCCCAAGCGCCATTTGGTGGATTTAAAGAAAGTGGTATCGGCCGTGAAGGTGGTCACTTTGGAATTGAAGAGTATGTAGAAATTAAATATATTTCATTAGGGCTATAAAAAAAATCGCATCAACGAAACCGTTGATGCGATTCTTTATGGGTATTAAAACGCCCAATTCCCTTTACGGAAGATTGGTTCATGTGTATCGTCTGCTGTAATACCATCAATATCTAGTTCGCCAGAGCCAATCATAAAGTCTACGTGTGTAATACTAGAGTTTGCACCGTTTGCTTCAAGCTCTTCTTTTGACATTGTTTTACCACCGTCTAAGTTGAAGGCATAAGCGTTACCGATTGCTAAATGGCAAGATGCATTTTCATCAAACAATGTGTTATAGAACAAAATATTTGTATTCGAAATAGGTGAATTGTGCGGTACTAATGCAATCTCTCCTAAGAATCGAGCACCTTCATCTGATTCAATTAAATGTTTCAATGTTTCTTCTCCAACTTCAGCTTTACAGTCTACAATGCGTCCATTTTCAAATGTAAGCGTAAAGTTATCAATTACATTTCCAGCGTACACTAATGGCTTTGTACTTGCTACATATCCATTTACGCCTGTTTTTAATGGCATTGTAAATACTTCTTCAGTTGGAATGTTTGCCATGAATGGGACATTTTTTTCGTTAATGCTGCCAGCACCTACCCATAAATGTTTTTCAGGAAGTTCGATTGTTAAATCTGTTCCTGGTCCTTTGTAGGATAGTGCTTTATAGTGTTTATCGTTTAAATAGTGTACTTTCGTATGTAAGTTATCGTCATGTTCTTTCCACGCTTCAACTGGATTTTCTAAGTTCGCACGAGTAGCTTGGAAAATTGCATCCCATAATTTTGCCACTTGTTCTTCTTCTGGTACATCTGGGAATACCTTCGCTGCCCATTCCACTGTTGGAACAGAAATTACACACCAGCTTACTTTGTCAGCTTGCATATATTCGCGAACTGTTTTCATCGCTTCTCCAGCTGCCCGGTTTGCGCTCGCAATGCGCTTTGGATCCACACCTTTTAATAAATCTGGATTTTCTGCGTAAATAGACATAAATGCTGCGCCTTCTTTTGCTAGTTCTTCACGTGCACGTGCTTTCCAAGCAGGGAATTCAGAAAAGGCTTCTTCTGGTGCTAAATCAAATTTTAAGCGTGATAATTGCTCATCTACAAAGTCAACGTATACATGTTTTGCTCCAGATTCATAAGCTTTTTTTGTAACAAGACGAACGAACGGAGCAGCTTCAATTGGTGCGCCAATACTTAACGTTTGTCCAGGTTGAATATTTACTCCGATATTTACCGCGAGTGAAGCATATTTTTCTAACGTTTGCTCAAATGACATATGCATTCTCCTTTATTCAAATATTTCTTATATACATAATACAGGAAAATTCTGAAATTATAAATAGAACCCGATTGCAATCGGGTTCTATTTTCTTATTTAATTGCTAACGCAAACTGTTCTACAGTCGTATTGTTATGAATACGGACACGCTTCATGCGTAATAACTCATCTGATTCACCTTTTGTAATGAATTGTCCAGGCTTTGTTGTTGTCGCAAATTGATAATATTTTTTCGTTTCTGCCACAACTTGATCATTTACATGGCCAAATGGATAAGCAATCGCAATAACAGGTTTTCCGGTAACTTTTTCGAGTTTCTCCTTCGAACCTTTTAGCTCTGCTTCATAGTTTGTGATTTTCGGTAAATCTGCATGTGTCGCGGTATGAGATTGAACAGAAAAAATTCCGGAGTTTACCATTTCTTTTATGTCAGCTGTCGATAGAGAACCTTCTGTATCGATGGAATCGGTAATCATATACTCTGTTGCAGTTGGTTTGAATTTATTATCTTTTAGTTTTTGTAAAATATGAAAAGCGTTTAAATTATTTTTCATCCCATCATCAAATGTAACGAAAATCGGCTTGTTCACTTTGTTAATATCGTCCCAGCGTTCAAATGTTAAAAGTGTATAGCCATTATCTTTTAAGTGCTTCATTTGCGCTTCAAAGTTGGCAGGGGAAACAAATAGGTCTTTAATACCGCTTCCTTCTTTATAATCATCAATCGCATGATACATTAAAATAGGTGCGTGTTGTTGAAAGACAATTGCTGATTTTGTAAGGGGAATAGTTTTTCCATCTTCTTTTACACCATTTGCCTCAATTTGATATTCTCCGCGTTTTCCTTCAAATTCTTTTAAATCGAACGGTAAAGAAAAATGATTTTCTTTTTCTTTAGAAGAAAATGTTTTGCCACTTTCCTTCCCGTCAGCGGTGCGCCAAATTTTGTATTGCACTTCTGTCAGAGGATCTTTTACATCTTTTGTATTGATAACGGTGTTTGTTGATTCATGTGTAATTGGATTCCACGAAATGGATCCTTGCGGTTGTATTTTCTCTTCTGTTTTCTTAGCTGGTTGCTGCTTTGAAATAGCTGATTCTTTTTTCGGTTCTGTTTGAGTCGTATTACTACAGCCAGTGATGAACAGAGTAGAGAGTAGTATCGTAGAAATATATTTTTTCATAGTATAAGCGTCCTTTAATTAAATTGTATAAGAAGAGGCTGCCTTGTTCATAAAACAGCCTCACGATATATAAATTCATTTTTCCACATATAAGTCGCTGTTATGCAGTAGGAATGTGTATGTAGATCATTAATTGCGCTCTCTTACCAATGCTGTAAATTCACCGATTGTTGTTTTAGGTCCGACAAAATGGCGTTTAATTAAATATTGCTCGTTTGGTGTACCTTTTGTAAGGTGATTGCCATGATCTGTTGTTACGGCAAATTCGTAATGTTTTTTCGTTTCTGCAACAGCTTGGTCGTTATAAGAACCTACTGGATATGCAAGGGCGATGATTTTCTTACCAGTGACACCTTCGATTTTTTCTTTTGAAACGCGTAGTTCTTCATCATAATTGTTAGAAAAAGCCATCATCGCATGAGTAGATGTGTGCGATTGGATAGAGAAAATACCGGAACCTGCCATCTCTTTAATCTCATCTTTTGAAAGACGGTTTGGTGCATCCATATCATTGGCAACAATAAACTCTGTTGCTGCTGGTTGGAATTTATCATCTTTTAAACCTTGTAAAATTCTAAGGGCATTCATATTATTTTTTCGTCCATCATCTAACGTGATAAAGACAGGTTTATTGACACGATTTATATCATTCCAGCGTTCAAAAGTCAGTAGTGTATACCCATTATCTTTTAAATATTTCATATGTAACTCGAATTGTTCTGGCGGTACATACAAACCTAACTCACCGTCACCTGGTCCAGAGTATTTTTCAATTGCATGATACATGAGAATTGGTACAGACTGTTGGAATGTAATTGTAGATTTCGCAAGAGGTACTTGTGTGCCATCTTCTTTTAATCCTGTTGTTTCAATTTGATATTCTCCGCGTTTCAAATTGAAAGCTTTTAAGTGGAATGGGAAAGCAAAGTTACGTTCTTTTTCATGTGATGAAAATGTTTGTTTGCTTTCAGGGCCATCAGCAGTGCGCCAAACGTGGTATTGTACTTCCTTAAACGCATCTTTTAAATTGTTCATATAGAGCACAGTGTTTTTCGCATCAGGTGCAAAAGGTTCCCATGTTATATTCCCTTGTGTTAAGGGAACGTCGACTGTTTTCGCTTCAACTTTCTTCGTTTCCTGTTGCTTCTCGGCAGCTGCATCTTTTTTCTGTTTATCACTAGTCGCACTAGTATTGCAGCCTACGAGAATAGTAGAAGAAAGTAAAGCTAGTAGTGCATATTTCTTCATCATATCCATCCTTCTATTGTGTATTATACCCTTGTTAATCATATCACTCTCAAATGAAGAGGGGAATATACTTTTTTGGATAATTACGACAAAGATACTGAATTTTTGCAAATAATTATGAAGATGTATGTTTATTAGAAAAAGGTGATGTAAAAAAACTTTTTTTAAGGGGGACGAGAGGATCTGGCAGCGCATAGAAACGTTCAGGGCTTTTTTCTGTTCTTTAATAATAAGTAAGAGACCAAATATTCATCCCGCTATTCGTGGGCAGTAAGACCCCCACCTCAAGATTGAGAGAGAATCGAAGAAGATAGGTGGAGGATAACTGCCCGTAAAAGCCCGATTGGTGAGGGCTGATAATCAGTGGGGGATGAAGAAAGCCCCCACTGATTAAAGTTTCACTTTATCTGGTCTCTTGCTTATTATTTCTTTGGTTTAATATAAGGGACAATTTGCGCAGTAGCCCCTACAGAAGCGCCGCGAATAAAGTCTTGATTTTCTAAGGCTTTAAAGTTTTGGGTTTGACCAGTCAACATTACTCCTAAAATTTTTACTTCATCAAACTGTTTATTTTTATTTGATTTTAAAAACTTTTGGATTGTTTCTTCATCACCATCCGCATCATACTTTTTAAGCGCATCAATAAAGCTATTGTATGCTTTTTTCGGTGAATCAGATGGATCGAATCCATAAACAGGCATACCAGCAGGTCCCTTACTTTCATCTGCAATTGGTGATGTCATATACAACCATACGACGTTTAAATTATCAGGAATCTTTGCTTGGACTTCTTGTAATGTATAAGGTCGATCAAAAGAAATCGCAACTTCCGCAACGTGATTTTCCATTTGTGAAATTGCCCCTAGTTCATTTTGCACACCATCGTAGTACTTTTGAATAGATGGGTGATAAAATTTTGCCACTTTCTTCTTAGTTTGTTTATCATACTCATAGGACCAATTGGATCCTGGTATTAACTCATTGTGATCAATATTAACACGAAGCCAACCATACGAACTTGTCAGTGTGCTCCATTGTACTAAATAACCATTAATATTTTTAGAACGATTCGTTACAATATTACCCCCAAACATAGAGGAATTACTCGTAACTTGAGAATTGGTTTGAATATTAGGTTCGGCAATTTCATTATGTAAAAAGAGTCGCTCGTGAAGTTTTGTAGAACTTTTCGCCGCAAAGTAATTGCCAACTTTATAAAAAATTAGTAATAGAATAGGTACAACGATAATTGAAGTAATGACGATTTTTAGTAGTTGTTTTCGTTTAGCTTTTTTTAAAGCCCCTTTTAATGAAGTGTCCATTAATGTTTTCCCTCCATTTTTGAGTGAACAAATTTACGTGCACGATATAATTTTTGCTTTACGCTACTTACTTTAATATCCAAAATAGTCGCAATTTCTTCATATGAAAAATCATAGTAATACTTTAGAAAGAAGACTTCTTTGTATTCATTTTTGATGTCTTTTAATAAATAGAAAATCTCATCTTTATTTAAAATGGCGTCAAATTCGCGGTCTGTATATTGTAGCTTTGAATAAATTCCCTCGGTTAAGTAGATGTTTTGCTGCTCTTTTTTTCTTTTTAAATCAATATATTCATTGAGTGCGACTCTAAAAAACCACGGACGTATATTGCTCTCAGTTAGATCATCCAACAGCGTGTACACTTTGTAAAAAGTGTTTTGAATGATATCTTCAGCATCTTCTTTTTTTGCTCCTTTCGCTAGTAATAGATTGAGCACTTCCTCTCCTAAATTGATAAGATAGGAGGCGAGTGTATCTTCCTTTTTCATCAGTTATCCTCCCTATACTTATACAACGAATAAATAACAATAAATGTATACACTTATAATGAATCAATTTTATAAAGAAAATAAAAAAATAGCTTCCTATTTTAAAAATAGGAAGCTATCTGCTAGTTAAATAAATAATCCTGCGATTGTCGCAGATAAAATAGAAGCTAATGTTGAAGCGCAAAGGAGTTTCCAACCAAAATGTGATACAATGCGCCCTTGTTTTTCAGATAGAGCACGAATTGTACCAACGATTGCGCCGATTTGGCTAATGCTTGCGAAGCTAATTAAGAATACCGTAACAATCCCAACTGTGCGCGGAGATAATGTTGTCATGATTTTCTTTAAATCTAAAATTGCAACGAATTCGTTTAATGCAATCTTCGTTCCCATAATACCACCAGCAGAAATAACATCATGTGCTGGAATTCCCATTAAGAAAGCAAATGGTGAAAGAATGTAACCGAAAATTTGTTGTAGTGTAAATTTATAACCAATTGCACCTGAAGCAGAAGAAATTACGAAGTTTACAACTTCCATTACACCGATAAAAGCAATCATTAATGCCGCAACAATTCCAGCTACTTTTAAACCGTCTAATGCACCGTTAATCATTGCATCAATTAAGCTGTTACCAAACATATTTTTATCGAACTTTTGGAGCTTTTCATCCTCTTGTGCTGTATCAACTGGTGTTAATAATGAACAAACGATAAGACTAGAGAATAAGTTTAGCGGCAAGGCTACTAATACGTATTTTGTATCTAACATCATCACATAAGATGCTGTGACAGAAGCTGATACAGAGCTCATTGCCGAACAGCAAATGATAAACATACGGTTTGCATTAAAATGCTGCAGGTCATTTTTAATAACAAGTAATGCTTCACTTGATCCAAAGAAGACCGAGTTTACAGCGTGGAACGATTCCACACGCGGCAGACCTGTAATTTTTGAAATCGCACCGCCAGCAACGCGAACGATAAAAGGTAAAATGCCAAGATAACTAAAAATAGAAAGTAGTGCAGAGAAAAAGACGATAATTAATAATACATTAAAGAAAAAGACAAAATCTTTATGAATGCCGTTAAATAAAAAGTCTACACCTGTCGTACCAAGTTTAATTAATTTATTGAAGACTTGACCGATAAAAACGATGATTTGCTGACCAACCTTTGTTCCGAATACAAACCAACCAATTAAGATTTGGAAAACAAGCATAATAATAATAGCGCGGAAATTTACTTTTGCTCTGTTGGTAGAGAAAGCAAAACAAATTCCTAATACGGCAAGAATGCCGATAATACTCATTACATAGTGCACAAAATTTTCTCCTTTCAGATGTTTAATTAAATAGAAGAGTAAACCTCAAAGGTTTCAAATCATACGTATGATGTCTGACCTTTAAAATAGAAATAAAAAAAGACCCATACAGATCGGCTTCCTTCTATGCGAGAAAGCTAATCAATATGAGTCTTTATATACGAAAAAAAAGCTAATATTCATTAGTTTTCCCCATAGTCCAGCAATTTCCGGTTGCCAGGTAGAGACTCTCGATCCATATCATCAAGTATATATGAGGTAACATCATCCGTATGCAATTAAGTAGTAGCGTAACATTAATAAAGAATTGTCGTCAATAGAATTTTTCTTCCAATGGCTAAAGAGCGAGCGAATATGGTAAAATGTAACGCAGTGTTATGAAAAAAGAGAGGTCGGAAAATGAGTAATAAAATGACGCCACCAGTTGAAAAAAACGAGTTTATAGATGTAGTGTTTGAAGATTTAACACATGACGGTGCCGGTGTTGCGAAAGTAGAAGGCTATCCTATTTTCGTCAAAAACGGATTACCAGGTGAAGAAGCGCAAATTAAAATTATTAAAGTGAAAAAGAACTTTGCTTTTGGTCGTTTAATGAAGCTTCATAAAGAAAGCCCATATCGTAAAGATGCGGAATGTCCAGTATACAATCAGTGCGGCGGTTGCCAGCTGCAGCATCTAACATACGAAGGACAACTACAAGCAAAAGAAAAACAAGTACGTGACGTAATAGAGCGCATCGGTGGACTACACGATGTACCCGTTCACCCTGTCCTTGGCATGGAAAATCCATGGGTATATCGAAACAAAGCACAAGTACCAATTGGCGAACGTGAAGGCGGACTTGTCGCTGGCTTTTACCGCCAAGGAACGCATGACATCATTAATATGGAAACATGCTTAATCCAAGCAGAAGAAAACGATACATTAATTCAAGAAGTAAAACGCATTTGTGAAAAGCACGGCATAACAGCGTATAACGAAGAACGCCATAAAGGCACACTTCGTCACGTTATGGCTCGCTACGGACAAGTTACAGGAGAAATTATGCTTGTCTTTATCACGCGTACGGCAGAACTTCCAAACAAACAGGCAATCATCGAAGACATCACAGCGAAGTTCCCAAGCGTAAAATCGATCGTTCAAAACGTAAACAACAAACGCACAAACGTCATTTTCGGTGACAAAACAGCAGTCCTATACGGATCAGAATATATTTATGATTTTATCGGAGATATTAAATTTGCGATTTCAGCACGTTCTTTCTATCAAGTAAACCCAGAACAAACGAAAGTACTTTACGATAAAGCACTAGAGTACGCAAAACTAGATGGAAATGAAACGGTCATCGACGCATACTGCGGAATCGGATCAATCTCGTTATTCCTAGCGCAAAAGGCGAAAAAAGTATACGGCGTTGAAATCGTCCCAGAAGCAATCGAAGACGCAAACCGAAACGCAGAACTAAACAACATGACAAACGTCGAATTTGGCGTAGGTGAAGCAGAAGTAGTCATCCCAAACTGGTACAAACAAGGCATCATCGCCGACACAATCGTCGTCGACCCGCCTCGTAAAGGGTGCGATGAAGCACTACTAAACACAATCATCGACATGAAGCCAAAGCGTGTTGTGTATGTATCATGTAATCCAGCGACACTTGCTCGTGATTTGAAGGTGCTTGAGGAAGGTGGATATAAGACGCAGGAGGTTCAGCCTGTGGATATGTTCCCGCATACTACGCATGTGGAGTGTGTGGCTTGGTTGGAGTTGATATAATAGAAAAGCAGTTGATATAGAAAAATCTATACCATCTGCTTTTTTGTTTCTAAAAATACCATTCAGGATCGATTTTAGTTAAAATAAATATTGTCGATTTTAACAAATTATAAATGCCCAAATGTACTTGTATTTGATAATAATTTATTAAGCATGATATAAGTGTAAAAGAAGTGGAACACTTGGCTTTATATTTTTTGACCGAGAGTTTGAAGTTGTATCCATAGTGAGAGGATTTGAGTTAGAAATGATAGATAATTTTTGGCGTGATTTACCACGACCATTTTTTGTACTTGCACCAATGGAAGATGTGACAGATGTTGTTTTTCGTCACGTAGTAAGTGAAGCCGGTCGACCGGATGTATTTTTCACAGAGTTTACAAACTCGGATAGCTATTGTCATCCAGAGGGTATGAAAAGTGTGCGTGGCCGTTTGATTTTTACAGAAGATGAACAGCCAATGGTGGCACATATTTGGGGGGATAATCCCGAATATTTCCGTCAAATGAGTATTGGCATGGCAGAGCTAGGATTTAAAGGCATCGATATTAATATGGGTTGCCCTGTCCCGAATGTGGCATCGAGAGGGAAAGGTAGTGGCCTTATTCTGCGTCCAGACGTTGCGGCAGAACTTATTCAAGCAGCAAAAGCGGGCGGACTGCCTGTCAGCGTGAAAACACGACTTGGCTTTAAGGAGCTAAATGAGTGGGAGGAGTGGTTAACGCATATTTTCAAACAGGATATTGCGAACCTTTCTATTCATTTACGTACAAGAAAGGAAATGAGCGAAGTAGATGCGCATTGGGAGCTAATTCCGGAAATCAAAAAATTACGTGACCGTATCGCACCAAATACGCTGCTAACAATCAATGGAGACATTCCTAACCGTCAGATTGGGCTGCAGCTTGCCCAGCAATATGGTATTGATGGCGTTATGATCGGACGAGGTATTTTTAAAAATCCTTTTGCTTTTGAAAAAGAACCAAAAGAGCATAGCAGTAAAGAACATCTTGATCTTTTAAGACTTCAGCTTGATCTTCAAGATCAATATGCGGAAGTACTGCCACGTTCAATCACAGGGCTTCATCGCTTTTTCAAAATTTATGTAAAAGGATTCCATGGAGCTGCTGAATTAAGAAATCGATTAATGAGCACGAAATCAACAGATGAAGTGCGTGCATTGCTTGATAAATTTGAAAAGAGTGTTGATGAGGCAGGGGACAGTGAAATGATGTAACTCCCAAAAGTTAGAGGGAAATGGATTACATCAACTTACGTGTATTTATTTTGTTTAGTTTCGAGTTCCTTTGCAGACGGCAACTTTTGTTTTGATAAAGTCTGTTTTCTGAAAGAAAAGGTCTTAAGAATGTAATCAACTTACCAGCACCCTTGTGTTGCCGCATACACTCAGTACATGTGGAGTGTTTGGCTTGGCTGAGTTTAAAATAAGCGTAGAGCTGGAAAAGAACAGTGTATTTGAGAAATCAAAGCACTGTTTTTTCTTTTAGTTAATGTTATGAGGGGAATCTTTTTATAAGCAGACAACAAACACGTAAGAGATCTATAGATACAATGATGGAGAAAAGTTCGGGTAAGACTATAAAACCTATCTTTAAAATGTTAAAGTATTAATTTAGCGGATAGTAGCTTAAAAGTTATACTTAACATAATAATTTAAAGCATGTTAGAGGATACACTGTGACTGCTGAATAAATAATCAACACTTTAGGAGGACTAACAATGGCAATGAGCAATAATGATATATTAAAAAGAGTAAGATATGCTATGGATATAAAAGACATAGATATGGTAGAGATATTTAAACTTGGTGGTATTGAAGTAACGAAAGAAGAAGTAGTTGATATGCTTACAAAAGTAAAGAAAAGTCCCCAACATGAAGCTGAAAATGCTGATGTAGTCGAAGATGATTACGTATTAACATGCGATATGATGATGTTAGAGTCATTTTTAAATGGATTTATTACTTTAAAAAGAGGAAAGCAAGATCCGAAACCAGGGCAACCGGCTGGACAAGCGATGCCTTTACAGAGTAATGAGAGTGCCAATAACCTTCTTCTAAAGAAAATGAAAATAGCACTTTCATTAACGAGTGAAGATGTGCTTGATATATTAGACAGCGTAGGAGTTAAGGTGACAAAAGGAGAGTTAGGCGCTCTATTAAGAAAGAAAGGTCATAAGAATTACAAAGAGTGCGGCGATAGATACGCAAGGAATTTCGTAAAGGGATTAGCTGTAAAGTATAGAGGATAAGGAATAAGCGTTGTGACATTTATGTTGAAACAGTAAATGATATAATAGATAGAGTAGGACGTTTGTAGCCTACTCTTTTTTATTTGTAAAAATAACATGAACGAATACTTTAGGTGATGAAATGATACATACATATTTAGGTGAGACAATTAATTTTCATATAAATTATAAGAAGAAAAAATCTGTACGTCTTTATGTAGATTCTTACGGGAATGTGGAAGTGCAAGCTCCGAAAGGTACACCTGCTGAATATATAATCCAGTTGTTAGAGGAGAAATGGGATTGGATTCAGAAAACACGTAAGGAAATGCAGGAGAGAGCGCGTGGTCCACAGGAAAAGGCTTATGACCAAGGAGAGGGCTTTCTGTATTTAGGAAACACGTATCCGATACAGGTTTCTCAAGATGCAACTATTGAGCAAGACAATGCAGTGTTTGAAGGAAATAAGCTACACATCTATGTGAAAGAGCTTAAGAATGAGAAAATTCAACAAGCTTTAAAGCGGTTTTACTATAAGCAGTGTAAGACGTTAGTGGAGAAGAGTATTAAAGCGCATCAAAGTAACTTTAAAACAAAACCAAGGTCCATTCGTATTACAGACAGTAGTCGTACGTGGGGAACTTGTGATTCAAATTTGCAGTTAACATTTAATTGGAAGCTGGCAATGGCACCGCCGAGGGTAATCGACTATGTAGTCGTTCACGAAATGTGCCATATGGTCCATCTAAATCATGATCGATCCTTTTGGCGCCTTGTTGGGAAGATAATGCCTGATTATAAGGAAATGGAAGACTGGTTAGCATTATCAAGCTGGAAAATGACGGTTTAGTAGTGACATTGTTGGAGAGATTGCTGTTGCACTACAGTTTTCGTTTATAATTGCTTTTTTTCTTATAACTGAACTCACAAATACCTCATGTGTTGCCACATACACTCTGCACATGTGGAGTGCGTAGCAACATTAGTACTAAGCCTACTTTCTTCCAAGAAGTGGGCTTCTCTTCATATCTACAGAAATATAAACCCATTCCACTTAAAATAACTCCAAAGACAATTCACCAACATAAAGTAAATTTCAAAACATACTTATAGTAAGTACCTGCATGCCACTACAAACGAAGTAGATTTTTGTCAGAAAAACACTTCCAAATTTTGTTGTTATTCAATGTGAAAATGTTATTCTATTTGAGTGGATAGGATTGAAAAAATGGGGAATGAAGGGAGAGCATAATGGAAAAGAACAAAAGAATGCCCTTTGTAATATTAGCCATGGCATTAGGACTTTTTATGTCATCTCTGGATAACACCATTGTTTCAGCGAGCATTAGTCAAGTTATTAAGGATATTGGCGGGTTCGATAAAATGAGCTGGGTTTTTACGGCTTATATGCTTGCGGCAACAAGTACGATGCTTGTGTTTGGGAAAATGAGCGATTTATTTGGAAGAAAACTGTTTTATTTACTCGGGATCAGTTTATTTCTAATTGGCTCGGCATTATGCGGAACTGCTCAAAATATAGACCAGTTGATCGCGTATCGTGTTATTCAGGGGATAGGTTCAGGGGCTATTTTTCCGATTTCATTCACAATCATTTATTCAATTTCTACAGATCCTAAGCAAGCTGCGAAAATGTCTGGTGTGTTTGCGGGGATATTTGGTATATCCTCAGTTCTTGGACCGCAGATCGGCACTTGGATTTCCGAAGCCTCTTGGTTAGGGTGGAGATGGTGCTTTTATGTAAATGTACCTTTTGGCATTTTATCGGTTATTACTTTATTGTTTTCTTTAAAAGAATCTAAGTCAGAACATAAACCAAAAGTGGATTATCTTGGAACGATTTTATTAATTGCTTCAACTGTGTTGCTTCTTCTCGGTTTAGAATGGGGCGGGAAGGATTATGCCTGGGACTCCGTTCAAATCATTGGAATGTTTAGTGCAGCTGCTATATCGATTGTGTTGTTTATATTAGTGGAAAGAAAGGCCAGTGAACCGATTTTACCTCTTTCCATTTTTAAAAATAAAATGGTGCTTGGCACAAGTATTATTGTATTTTGTCAGGGAGCAATCATGTTCTCTGCGATTACGTATCTTCCCATTCTCTCAGTAGCTATTATTGGGAATGAAAATTCAAATAGTGTGTTAACGCCAATGATGTTTCCGATTATGATTGGTGCGATTTTAGGTGGTTTCCTTTGTACGAAAGTTCCTTTCCGTACCATTATGGTCATTTCCATGGCATTTGGAATATTTGAGGCTTACATGCTTAGTACCATCACACATGATACATCAAAATTAACAGTAACACTTGTCATGATCACAATGGGGCTGATTGTTCTTGGGCCACTTATGAGTGTTGCGCAAAATGCCGTCGCTCAATCCGTCGATATGAAATATATGGGGATTGCGTCATCGGTTGTGGGATTTTGGAGAAGTATTGGTGGTGTGATGGGAGCTGCAATTACAGCAACCATTGTGAACAATGATTTAAAAGAAAAGATGGTGGATTTTGCAGTGTCTTCTAGAATGCCGGCTGATCAAATTGAAAAATTAGCAAAACCAGAAATCTTGATGCAAAATCACACACAGATTCCTCCTCAGCTAGTAGAATTCATGAGGACGGCATTAGAAACAGCGTTGCACCGCGGTTTTATATTGGCGATAGTAGCTGGTATTATTGGATTGCTTGTTTCCTTATTTGTAGGTGGAGATCGTTATAAGGTTGAGCCAAAGGACAAGAAGGAAAAATCTGGAACAGAGGGGTTTGTTAGAGGTTAATAAGTAAATCAAAGGTGCCCCTTACGAAGAGGGCACTTTTGATTTTGGTGAACACTTCATTTGATAATAAAAAACTTTATAATATGCTCGTGCCATAAGCCGTTATATATACTTTTGTTCCCTTTCCAATTTCAGAATGTACTTCTAAGGTCGCTCCATGGAGAGTAGCAATTTGCTTAGCGATACTCATACCAAGGCCGACTCCTTCTATTTGTTCATCGGTGTTTGTTCCGCGGTAATAGCGTTCAAATAACTGTCCCATCGTTTCTTCATCCATGCCGACGCCGTTATCTTCAATACAGATTTGTAGTCCTTTTGGAGATTCAGAGACTCCAATGGTGATAGTTGTTCCGCTAGGATTATGTTTAATGGCATTAAAGATTAAGTTATCCATCATTCGCTCAAACCATTTTCTATCTGCTTCAATTTCTACTTGTTTATGAATAGGCTTAAAGTGAAAACAATAGTCTTGCAATGTTCGATCATCGGAAAATTTATTAATAATTGTTTCAAGGAGATCATTCAATTGATATGTTTCTTTAGAAAGAAGGAGATTATTATTTTTAAGCTGGAAGGTGAGTGAAAAATCCTCAATTAGGTGAAGCATGTAATCTCCTTTTTCACGAATCGTTTTTCCTATTTCCTCCAGTTCTTCTGCTGACCAATCATAATGACCACTTTCTAATAAATGTCCATATCCTTGGATGGAAGACAGAGGAGTACGAAGGTCATGAGAGATACCGGTCATCCATTCTTCCCGTGTTTTTTCTAGCTTTGCTCGTTCTTTTACCGATACATCTAATTTTTCTGCCATTTTGTAGAAAGCATTGATGACCTCTTTATATAAGCGGTAGCGCATTCTTACTTTTCCGTTTTTTCGGTAGATTTTTTTTCTTTCTTTTTCGGTTAACACTTCATCATAACTGCCTTGTTCCATTCTTTCCAACCAACTTGTAAAAAGAAATAGCGGCCTGCCATAACGGAAACCGTTCCAAGAAGAAAGGGTAATCGTTATTAACAACACGATGGCACCTACGATACCAAAACCTATAAGATATTCTTCCATGATAGACAGTGTTTGATTTTTATCTTTCTTTTTTGGTGTATGTAAAATCCAAATCTTATCGGAAGAAGGATCCTTATAAACAGACATCTTTGTTGAATGAATGCCGGGTGCTGTTTCTCTTGAAACAATATCTAAAGGATCGTATTTTTTTAGATTCATTGGCTTTCCGATATTCTCGATAATATCCCCTTGTTTGTTAATAATATGAAGTGTGCCGTTTATTTTTTCGAGCTGTTCTTCAAGTTCAGCTTTATTTGTTTCAGAAATCTGACTATTTAAGTTGTAGGTTTTAGCAAACTCTTTCAAAATATCCTGTTGTTTATCTTTATATCCAACCATAAAAATATGGTCTTTTTTATATGTATTATCAACTTTAGTTAAAACGGTAAATTCACTAAAATGTTTCGTTTCTTTTATTTCTAAAATGTCGCCTACAGAATAGTGTTTAGGCAGGGAGGAAGGTGCATTACTCGATGTAATCACATGTCCTTGATCATTGACAATTTGTGCCCACATTTGTCTTTCACGAAGCAATTTTTCCCATTTCTTATCAATCTTTGCCTCGCCATTTTCGATTATCGTATCGGTCGTAATACAATCTAGTATCCCGGCTTGAAAGTTCCGTCTTAATTCTTGGCTACTAATTTGTTGAATCAATAAAAAAAACAGAGCAAAAACTAATAAAATCATCCCAATTGATAAGGTAATAAATTGAAGAGAGAAGTGAAAAATTAACCTTCTTCGTAATGGTTTCATATTATTTCTCCTGAACCAGCTTGTATCCGAGGCCACGGACCGTTAATAAAAATTGCGGTTGACTTGGATCTTCTTCAATTCGTTCTCGAATTCGTCTTACATGGACAGATACGGTATTATCATCTACGTAATGGGTAAATCCCCAAACGGCTTCTAGAAGTTCGGATTTTGAGAATACTTTGTTTGGGTGTTTGCACAAATACAATAAAAGTAAATATACTTGGGTCGGGCAAGAAACTGGCTGACCGTTCACAAATAATTCTCCTTTGTCTTCATCTATTAAAAACCTTCCGAAGTTATATTGCTTCTTCTTGTTAAGGATTCGTGAAGTTTCTACGGATGAAGTTCTACGAAAATGTGCTTTAATTCTCGCTGCAATCTCGAGTGGGTTAAATGGCTTTGTGACGTAATCATCTCCACCAATCGCAAATCCAGTTAAGACGTCAAGATCCGATACTTTAGCTGTTAAAAATAAAATATAGGCATTTGAAATTGCACGGATTTTGGGGCATAATTCAAATCCACTATAATCAGGAAGCATAACATCTAGCACAATCATATCAATTGAATTTTTTTCTAGAATTGCTAAAGCATCTGTAGCTGTATGTGCAGTATAAATATGGTTGAATCCTTCTTTTCTTAACACCATTTCAATCATTTTTACAATAGCTTTTTCGTCGTCTACAAGCAAAATACTTTTGTTTTCCATTCTTATCCACCTCGGTAACTATATTAGCATACGAACATTACGAGAACTTGAACGGAAGTAAAAAAGGTTTATGAAATGGTAATCTCTTGTTTCGCTAATGGAAAGGTTAAAATTGTAAATTAAAAGTAGCAAAAACATGTAAGGGGATAAAAAATGGATAAATATCGAGTTTCTACAGTTGATGGTATAAGGGGATTTAGTTTATTAGGTATACTGTTGGCTAATATGTTGATTTTTCAGTACGGAATATTTGGTAAGGATGAAATTAATTTTTATTCATTATCTGCGACAGATTTAGGAGCTTATAAAGCTGTAAAGGTTCTAATAGAAGGTAGTTTCATGCCTGTTTTTACATTTTTATTTGGTTATTCAATGATCAAAATGAAGGAGAGTCTTGAACGAAAAGGGGTAAAAGTAAAACGATATTTTGTAAGACGCTTTTTCTTTCTTTTTGCTCTTGGATTGTTACACGCTCATTTTTTATGGGAAGGAGACATTCTTTCCTTTTACGGATTGATGGGTTTTTTCCTATTGTTATTTTTAAATCGCAAGAAAAAAACATTGATAGTTTGGGGAATTATTTTATTAGTGCTTACTTCACTTATGGGATATGGACATATGGAAGAGACGGCCAAGGAAAAAGAAAAGATGTCCCATTATATTGAAAAAACGAAGAAAGTTTATGGAAGTGGAAGTTATGCAGAAATTAAAGACCATCGACTCAATGAAGATCCGTTAGATTTGCCGGATGTGTTTTACTTATTTGCTTTATTGTTTTTACCATTTATGTCTGCACCATTGTTTTTATTCGGGATGTATGCGGCAAAGGTAAATTGGTTCGCGAATCCGATAAAGGAGCGATCGTTGTATAGGAAAGGGATTTTTATATTTCTCCCAATCGGTCTTGTTTTAAAACTGATGCCTTATCTTGCGCCTGAAAATGATTGGATAGGTGTAGGTGATATGCTCGGAAAGAATTTGTTGTCACTTGGGTATATTTTTCTGTTTGCCTATTTTTATACAAAATTACCTAAACGGATGCTTCGAGGAGCCTTTGAAAATATCGGAAAACTGTCGCTGACGAACTATTTAATGCAAACAGTTATTTGTACATCTATTTTTTATGGATATGGTCTGGGGCAATTTGGTAAGATGGGTATGATTTTGAGCGTTATTTTAGCAATTGCTATTTATGCTACTCAAGCAGTTGCTAGTCATTATTACTTGAGAAGATTTAATAGAGGGCCAGTAGAAACATTGTTAAGAATGTGGACGAATTTTTCGTGGAATGGTCATGCTCAGGGGAAAGAAGTGTTAACTGTAAAAGAAGGCTCTCGTAAAGTTGAAGGGATATAATAATCCGTATATGTTCCACGTTAGAGTTTAGGATATATTCACTAGGATGTTATAATTTAGTAAAAATAGCGTGATGTTATTAATGTAAATGTTTCTATACACTAATTAAAAGTAGTATTGAATATTTTTCAGCAAAAGAGAGTAGTATGCTACATAAGATTAAGTTTTATGTAATTGGATGTCTAGCGAGTGTAATTATTGGAGCGATTATGACTGGATTCAATATATTGTTTGGGACTATTTACCGAATAATAAAGGGGAAAGAGTTACATGTTAACATGACATCTGCTCTTATCATTTTTAGTATCGTTTCTATTATTGGTTTTGTAAGTATTTTAAAAAAAGGTCCTAGCATTCTCGAAAAATAGGATATTAAATTTTTTACTCGTCAGAGCGTGCCGCAAAACGTATCCTTTATACAAACAATGTGCATAAAAAAGCTTGCTTTCTTACGTTTGATAATAGACATAATTCAATCCTAGGAAGGAAGACAAACTATCATTATGATTTCTTATATTACGTATGCACTACAAGCAGTTTTTAGATCATGACTATATTTCTTTATCTGATAATGCTAGCCCTGAATTTAATGAAGAGGTAGTTTATCCTCTAATCGGCTCAATAACGACTTCTTCGATACAAGCAAATGAGTTAGTCTTGAGCCGATTATATAGGTAATAATCTCTCCGTTAAATAAATCTAACATTGGAGATACATGCCCCATCACGAGTAAGGTTTGGTTTAAATTCTTCAAAATCAAAAAGTTTTTCTTTGCTAATATTGGAGTGAGTTGTTTTCACTTTTAACCACTTTGTTACAAATTCAAATTCACCTTTTTATTAAAAATACTATTAGAAAATGGGCTATTGTTATTGTACTTCCCAAACCAAACCCAATACTCCGCATCACAAAACTCCATCTCATACCCACGATACTCTTCCGCCAGCAACCGTTTCTGCCTAGCAATATCCCTCATAAGAAGCCTTTCTACATTCACCCATTTCTTTTGCCCTTCACCCTGCAACTCTTTCACGAATACATACCGCAATCGATCGCTATACTTTTCCTTCAGCGCAGCAATCTCCATCCCTTGCGTAAACTTATCTTTTAAACTAGGAATATTAAACGGTGCAACGGTGCAGCAAACATACTCATAGTTGTGATCAGCTTGCTTTAATTGCTCCATAATCACTTTCGCTAATATTTTTTGCAGTCCGTTTCCCTGGTAAAGCGGATGAACATTTGATACCTCTTGATAGATGACACGTTCTAATTCCTCACCTGTTAGGCCAATATCCAATCCTAAATGTTCTTCATCAATGGGCGGAACTAAGAGCGCACGGAAGGCAATGAGTCGTTCATCTACGAATGCACCGATCATGAGTCCATTTCCGCTTAATATATTTTGAAACTCTTCTAATGTAAGAGGCTGTAAGTTTTCTTTGTTTTCTAGTGCTTCAATGACATCATCTTGTACGGATAAGAGTTGCTCGGTGTGCTCTGAAGATAATGATGTAACTTTGAATGGTTGCCCGATTTGTTTCAATGTTCCTTCATAAAGAATGTTCATGCTGGGTCTCCTTTAGTGGATGACGTCTTGAAAAACAGTTAATTCATTGAGTACCTCTTCATCAATATCAACACCTAGTCCAGGTTTTTCTGCTAGGCGAATAAACGGTACGTCGTAAGATAGATTTCCAATGTCTTTTGTGAATTTTAATGGTCCTGTTAGTTCGACGCTTGTAATGATCTTTTTAGAAAAAGCGACATGGAATCCTGCGGAAGAGGCAACAGAGGATTCGACCATAGAACCAATTTGACACTCTATTTCAGCTAGTTCTGCTTGATGGGCTAGTTTGACAGCTGGGTAGATGCCGCCGCATTTCATTAGTTTAATGTTTACTTTATCAGCTGCTTGTTTTTGAATAATTTGGCGCATTTCCCGTGGTCCTTTTAATCCTTCGTCGATCATAAGCGAAAGATCTGTTTTTGAGCGAATGTAAGCCATCGCGTCAATATCGTCAGCGATAACAGGCTGTTCAATCCAGTCGATGTCTAAATGTTTCAGAGAACGTAATGCAGTTAGCGTTGTAGCACTGTTTTTCCAGCCTTGGTTTACGTCGATGCGAATGGCGATATCATTTCCGACTCGTTCACGTACAGCTTCAATTCTTTCCACATCTTCTTTCACATCTGTGCCGACTTTCATTTTAAAAGAGCGGTATCCTTTGTTCAGCATAGAATTTGCTTCTTCTGCCATATGTTCCGGCGTATCAATGCTTAATACATGCGTAATGGGGAATTCTTCATGATAGCGACCGCTAATGAGTTGATAGACAGGTTGTCCAAGTTTTTTACCCATTATGTCAAAGCAAGCGATATCAAGTGCAGCTTTGGCAGTAGGTACACCGTAAATAGTTTGGTTCATGGTGTCATGTATTTTCTCGATATTCATTGGATTCTTACCCAATAAAGTAGGAGCTAATGTGTGTTTTACAATATGAAAGGTGCTTTCCCACGTTTCACCTGTAACATGCTCGTCAGCGACTCCTTCTCCGTAACCGACAATGCCTTCATCTGTTTCGAGTTTGACAATAATAGAAGGCATATCTGGATAGGTGCCATAGCTGACAATAAACGGATTTTGAAGTGGTAAACGAATGGCGTAAATATGAATGGCTGTTATTTTCATTGAAAAGACCCCTTTCTGTTTACAATGTTTTTATGAATTTAGGGTAGCTGATGTAATTTTCTTTTTCGGTGTCTTCTCATAATTATATTTTAAAATAAATATATGGACAATTACGAATTATCAGTGTTTCCCTCTTGACATTTACAAGAATATTGAATATGTTTTTGGGAAACATGATTGTTATGAATAATAAGGCCTTTTAGCATTTTATACATCTTAAGAGAGTGGCTGCGATGTGAGAAGGGAGAGCACAACAGTGAAAAAAGTAGATTTGCAGGATCGGTTAAGCGGAATTTTTCAACATTTACATGAGAATCCTGAAGTGAGCTGGAAAGAGTATAATACGACTGCCTACATTGCGAAATTCTTAGAGGGAGAAGGCATTTCCTATAAAACGTTTGATGATTGTCCTGGTGTAATTGCAGAAATGGGAAGCGGGAAACCGATTGTCGCGGTTCGAGGTGATATGGACGCGTTATGGCAAGAAGTAGATGGAGAGTTTAAAGCAAATCATTCATGCGGTCATGATGCGCATATGACGGTTGTGATGGGGCTCATTTTACAGTTAAAACAGGCAAATTGGCAGACAGGAACAGTTCGCTTTATTTTCCAGCCTGCAGAAGAAAAGGGAAGCGGAGCTCTGAAAATGGTGGAGAAAGGCGTTGTAGATGACGTTGATTTCTTATTTGGCATTCACTTACGACCAATAGAGGAATTATCATTGAAGCAGGCAGCCCCATCAATTCGGCACGGAGCAGCTGACTTTTTAGAAGCTCATATTGCTGGAACGGACGCTCACGGCGCACGGCCACATCAAGGTACGAACGCAATTGATGTCATTACGATGATTAATATAGGATTAAAAAATATATGGTTTTCGCCGCAATATTCTTATTCCGTTAAAATGACGCGATGCCAAGCAGGCGGTGAGAGTTTAAATATCATTCCTGGGAATGCCCATTTTGCCTTGGATGTAAGGGCAGAAAATAATGGATTGTTGGAAGATCTAAAGAAAAAGATAGAACAAGTAATTCAATCAGCCGAATCAATGGGTATAAAGATTTCTTACGATTGGGTCGATTATGTACCTGGAGCAGTAGTATCAGAAGAAGCGGAACAGTTTCTTCGTAAGGGAATTTTGCAGACATATGGAGTAGAGGGCTGCACCGCACCGCTTCGCACAGCGGGAAGTGATGATTTTCATTATTATACGGTGAAAAAGCCTCATTTAAAGGCAGTTATGCTAGGATTAGGTGCGAATTTAAAGCCGGGATTACACCATCCCCACATGACGTTTGACCGATCTTGTATATTAGATGGCGTAGAAATTTTGAAGCATACGGTATTGGAAGTTTTGAAATAGTATTGTTTTTATTTTTACCTTTATGGTTTTAAGTGTGATTGTGAATGAAAGCTGATTCTTCCTTAACTTGGGGAAAATCGGCTTTTTTCGGGCGAAGAGACTTAATTGTTAAGCATTTTGAGTGTAGCAGCTGATTTATATTTATCCAAAACGTAGATTTGTTTTTTATCCATACAAGTTCACCATTGTTCCTCTAGTTATAACAATACTAGTATTGGCCCTTAGCGTGTTTAAAAAAAATACTGATAATACCTCTCTATGACCAAATAAACAAGGAAGAGAATTTAAATACATTTTAATATGTATTATTGCATATTAAAATGTATTGATAAAAATGTAAGCGCTTACTATAATAAGAGTATAAAGATGAACAACATCTTAACAACAAAAAAGAGGAGGAAGTCAAATGGCAATCGCAATGGCAGTTTTAAAATTCTTAGGTGGAATCCTTCCATTCGTACAAGAGCTTCTAAAAGCAGTAATGTAAG
>NZ_KN050813.1:59206-81631 GCF_000746135.1 Bacillus sp. UNC322MFChir4.1 | reverse complement strand
GGCAGTGTTATCATTCTTAGGTGGAGTAATTCCATTAGTAGCAGAACTATTAAAAGCAGTAATGTAAATTCATTATTTCGCAATTATTTATAAAAATTATCATACAAATGATCTGTATAGTAAAGAGGAATTGCTGTGCAGATCATTTGTGTGAGCGAAGTCCCTTTCGTATTATGAAGGGACTTTTTTTCATATGGTGTAGGTTTGGAACTCTTATATATATGATAAAATCGAAAGGGATCTGGAGTGTATTAAGATTCTTTTCGTAGAGAGTAGGGTGAAAGCATGAACGAACAATATTACGATGCAGTGTTAAATATAAAAACAGTAGGAGAGCAAAAAGAATTCTACAAGTCCTTGCATTATCACCGTTATGAACCAACACCATATCGCGCACTTGAAACATTATTTACGCAATATGATTTAAAAAGCAGTGACCGGGTTGTCGATTTTGGATGCGGGAAAGGACGATTAAATTTCTATATTCATCATTTCTATCATGCGTCTGTTGTAGGGGTGGAAATGAACGAGACGTTCTATCAAGAAGCGCTGGAAAATCGAGATCGCTATGTAAAAAAGGAGAAAAAAAGTAAAGATAAAATTCACTTTCAATGTTGCTTAGCGCAAGAATATGAGATTGATCCGCTTGATAATAAATTTTACTTCTTTAATCCGTTTTCTGTGCAAGTGTTTATGAACGTGATCAATAATATATTGTTTTCGGTAGAACAAGTGGAACGGGAAGTAGAACTGATTTTGTATTATCCATCAGAGGATTATATTTATTTTCTAGATAATCAAACCTCGTTTGAATTGAAAGAGGAAGTGAGACTGCCGGGATTGTATGAGCGTAATTCGAATGAGCGGTTTTTGGTGTATCGTTTGGGGTAGTAGTTAAAATTAATTACGCCAAACCGTATCATAAGTAAATGAGGTTTTTGCGAAAAAAGTAACAGCACCCTTTAATTTGATGGAAAGGTGCTGTTTTGTTATTTGAAGGCCTGGATGAACATTTGTTGTATGAATGGTTGTTTTTGCTTACTTTAATATTCACCTTTAATTACAAAAAACGAGCCCCGAATTGTTCCAGCTAGTTTAGACTTCTGCCTAGCAAACTTAAATTTCCCTTCTAAATCTTTTGGTACCTCCATCCCTTCAGAAAGCTTAAAACCAACAGCCCGCTTCTTAGGGACATCAACTGTATACATGACGTTGACCACAAGACCATCCTCATAAATGACGTAGGCAAATTTAATATTTTCCACTTGAAAACGCGACGTTTCTAAAGGTTTGGCCGCAAACTCAATATCGCGGTCTTCTTTCAAAATTCGGTTCACATAATCAAGAGTCTCCTGGCTTTCGCTAGCTGGTACAGTCGTAAATTCATGCTTATATTTGTTCATAAAGTAACGGGCTTCATTAGCACGTAAACCAGCAAGCGCTTCTGATACAGGTGAGGACTCTAAGCCAACCGTAGACACATTTTTAAAATCAACAATAAAGGACATTTCCATCTCTCCTTTTATTTCTTTATTTCTTAACAACAGGAATCCACATTTCACCAAATACTAATCCGTTTCGTTGCCCCATCTCAACCGTTGTATTTGGCCCACCAACATAGGAAAAATTCTTTGCTTCTGGCAAGACTTGACCGAAGGCAATGCCAGTAAGCTTATTACTTAACTCATCAGCCGTTTTCCCTTCTCCTTTAACAACTAGGTATTTCCCTTTAGGGAATTGGATAACTCTGGATTCTTCTGGTACTGATGCCTCTGTCATGACGCCAGCATAATGCATCATCTTGTTATTCACCGCTTCGTTCACGGCAAAAATGTAGTCATTTGTGGCTATGGATTTTAAAGTGTCAAGTCTTCCATCTTGTTTGACGGCCCACCAAAAGTCTTCCTTTTCCTTGTTTATGCCAGCATAGTCTGTGTAATCGCTCTTAAGCTCAATTCCAATACCTAAAACGATAAAGCTGTCTTTTTCTTCTAATGTATAATCTGCCATATTCAAACACTTCCTTTTTTTTTAATTAATCAAATGATTTGTCTTTTCACTTGATGAGTTTATAATAACCTTGAATCATGTCAAAAAATGATACCGTTTAGGAGGTCCCGATGAAAAAAGTTGAACGGATTAATATCATCATGCGGTATATCAACAACCGTGCCCACTTTACAATTTCTGAAATCATGCGAGAATTTAACATCTCTCGTTCGACAGCTATTAGAGATATCAGAGAAATCGAAGCCATGGGGATGCCACTTATCGCTGAAGTTGGAAGGGCTGGGGGTTATTTTGTCATGAACAACTCTGTCCTGCCCACTGTTCGCTTTACCGATAATGAGATTAAAGCTCTTTTTATTGCCTTTATGGCCACAAGAAATCAACAACTCCCTTATCTAAAGAGTCGACAGTCTTTAGCTGAAAAATTACTAGGCCTCATCTCAGAAAACCAGCAAGATGACCTTGTTCTTTTAAATCAAATCTTGCTTTTTGAAGGGACCAACCCAAATAATCCTGACCTACTTGATCTGTCAGATCTCCCACATCCTATGTTAGAAAAACTTATCCAAATCCTTCTTTTGGATAGCTATTTATTGATTACCATCAAAGAAGAGAAGATAATAAAGTCTTATCCAATTTATCTCTTGCACCTTTATCGTGAAAAAAGCCTTTGGCTAATTGAAGGCTTTGACTTAAAGGAAGAAAAGATACAGATTTTTTCTGTCGACAATCTCATCAATGTCAAACCATATCCTACGAAAAAAAGATTAAGTAAGAAAAAGATTTTAGAAAAATTAAGTAAGCGGGAAGAAGTAATCAACCTTGTCCTTGAACTTGGTCCAAAGGCGATTGCCCAGTTCAAAAAATATCATCCTTTAAAAATTTCAATTTCCTATACGAATCCTTACCAAATTACAGCCATTTTAAAGACATTTATCAATGTTAATAATCCTGAAGAATTGACCGAAATAACAAATTGGATCCTTTTTTTAGGTGGGGATATCAAGATCAGGGAAGTGCCAAAAGAAGTCTTAGAAGGTTTACAAGAGAGATTATTCCTATACTGTCCATAAGCAGTGCCATTTACCAGTTGCCCCTTATTTTCGCACACCCAGAAAAGATAAAGGTTTCTGAATGTCGGAAATACTTTTAAAGGGTAATAGCATTTTTATCAGTACTGTTCTTTATTGAATTTCTAGTAAATTCATTTTAGTAAAAAAAGGTTAAACCTCATTTAGATGCGTTACGGTGAACCTTACCATAAGTAAATAAGGTTTTTTTATTGATTAGTTTCAACGTCAAGATGAGAAGAATAGGAAAACTAAAATCATTGTTGAATTAAAAAATGCTAAGCCTATGTAAAGGAATTCGGGGAGGTTAATAGTATTAGAATATGTTCATATGATTGTAACAGTGGATTATAGTAGCTATAGTACAATTTGGATATAATAAAAAAGCAAGAAAAGAAAGCGATTGTATCGTTTATTTACGTTGGTTGGAAATGCTACTCTATTTTTTAAAATGTAGGATTAAGTATGATTATACGAAATAAACATTCCGTGTTGAAGTTATATGATAACTATAATTAGGGGGGAAATGTGTGTCAAACACAAGCATAACCAAAAAGTTGACTTTAGTATCCCTAGTGTTAATGATTTTTACTTCTGTTTATGGATTCAACAACATTCCAAGATCATTTTATAAGATGGGTTATGCCGCTATTCCTTGGTACATATTTTCAGCCATAACTTTCTTTGTTCCTTTTGCATTAATGGTAGCTGAATTTGGTTCCGCCTTTAAAGAAGAAAAGGGTGGTATCTACTCATGGATGGAAAAATCCATCGGTCCAAAATTTGCATTTATAGGAACGTTCATGTGGTATTTTTCTTATATAACTTGGATGGTCAATGTCGCATCCGGTATGTGGGTTCCGGTGTCAAATGCTATCTTTGGACAAGATACAACACAAAACTGGACTTTATTTAATCTTCGAGGACCTCAGGTTCTGGGGATTTTAGGAATTGTATGGATTCTTATAGTAACCTATACATCAACTAAGGGTCTGGATAAAATTAAAAAAGTAACCTCTTTAGGTGGTACTGCAGTCTTGTTATTGAATGTATTTCTTTGGGTTGGTGCAATAGTAGTACTTATAGGTAATCATGGACATTTGGCGCAGCCGATTACAGGGTTACATTCGTTTACTCAAACACCAAATCCTAAATATGCAGGAGATATTATTGCTTCGTTAGCATTTGTAGTATATGCCCTCTTCGCTTATGGTGGACTTGAAGCAGTAGGCGGTTTAGTGGATGTAACAGAAAATCCAGAAAAAACGTTTCCGAAAGGAATTCTTTTATCTGCAGCCATAATCTCTGTAGGGTATTCATTAGGAATACTATTAATTGGAATATTCACAAACTGGGCATCTGTAATGGGTATTGCGAATGTTAACCTAGGAAACGCAAGTTATATAGTTATGGCCAATTTAGGATACTCAATAGGTACCGCCTTTGGAGCAAGCCATGCTACAGCTGCGGCTTTGGGATTTGGGGTTGCCAGATACATTGGACTTTCAATGTTTCTGGCACTGTCCGGTGCGTTCTTTACCTTGATGTTTTCACCGTTAAAACAGATGATTGAAGGAACACCTAAGAGATTGTGGCCCGGGAAAATCGGTGAAACAAAGAATGGGCTGCCTGTGAATGCTATGTGGATTCAAGCTGCTATTGTTTGTGTAATGATTGCACTAATCGCTTTCGGTGGAAGCACAATGGCCGCATTCTTTAACATACTCGTTTCGATGACTAACGTGGCTATGACAATACCGTATGTATTTATAGCACTTGCATTCCCGTATTTTAAGAAAAAAGTGGAAATCAATAAGCCGTTTATCGTATATAAAACGCAATTGAGCGCAAATCTTTGGACATGGATTGTTGTTCTAACAGTTGGAATTGCAAATTTCTTTAGTATCATACAGCCAGCTTTAGAAGGGGATATGCAAACAACCATTTGGAGTGTAGCTGGACCCGTTATTTTCTCAGTTGTTGCATGGTTAATGTATAGCAAGTATGAAAAAGTACATGATATAGAAAAGCAGAAACAAAAGAAAATAAGTTAGCCTTAAAATTCAAAAAGATAAAGATTGAAGTGGAGCACAATATGGCTTCACTTTTTTTCTTGTCTAAATTACCTCATGTAGATTTGTTACGGTGAATCTTATCATAAGTAAATGAGGTCGCGTGCTGGTATGGGGGTCTTACTGCCCGCGAATAGCGGGATAAAATTGATGGTAAGTTAATAGGCTTGTCCAAAATGGACAAGCCTGCTTTATAATAACCCAGTATTACCTAATGCTCTACAATGATCTTAAGCATTAGGAGAAGTGAAAACGCTGTTTGCATATCCGAAGATTTGCGCGGCATATAAGATCAATTTCACTTCGTCTGGTCTCTTAAATAAACAAACTAAATAAAAACTGCTGCTTTCTTTTTATGTTCCAATTTCCGATAAACAAGCGCAAGCAGCATCGACGGTATGGTACAAATAATCATCCCGATAAATGCGTATCTTGGCTCGATTTCGTATAAATAACCGCCGAACATCGTGAACACCGCAGTACTCCAGCTAAGTGCCAGTGCTGAATACATGCCTTGTGCTTTTGGAATCTGCGCATGTGGAAGGTTTTTGATTAAATATTTCATAAAGGCATAATGCCCCATTGCAAATGAGCATGCATGCAATGTTTGCGCGATACAGAAAACAATAACATTTGGAAAGGCAAATACTAATATCCAACGTACGGATGAACCAAGTGCCGCTAGTGTCAGTAAGGAGCCTACTGAAAATTTATGAAAGCTCTGATCTGCGATTGAGAAGAAAATAATTTCTGCGATTACGGCAAGGTTAATAATCACTCCAATTAAATATTTGGGAGCGTGAATATCTTGTAAAAAAATATAGCCATAGCTGTAATAAGAAGCGTGTGCCGCTTGCAGTAAAATCACAATGACGAGCACCAAACCAAAGTTTTTGATGCGAAATAATTTCAGCATACCGCCTTTTTTCGTTTGATCCGCTTGCGGTTTTTCGGATAAAACAACGGGTGCACGCATAAAACCAAGACACACGAATACCAATGTGCCGAGTAACAGCGCCCATAAAATCACTTCATCCCCAAACGCCCCTGTAAATATGGTTAAGATCATACCTGCCACGACAAACCCAATGGATCCCCACGAGCGGCTCTTCCCATAATGTCTTAATTGATTACTTTGCGCAAGTACGCCAGCTACGCTATCTAAAGCAGGCATCAACGCTGGGTAAATAAAATTCAAAAGTAACGTTACCACAAGTAAGCTAACAAAGGAACTCGCTGGAATACAACACAGAATAGCAATTAGTGTGCCGATTGCCATCCCATTTAATAAGGTTTTACTACTAAATTTCCTCGATAAATAAGGAAATGCGATTAATGTAGAAAGGCCTCTTGCAACCAAACCTAAGCTCATAATCAAACTAGCTTGTGAAAGCGTAAGCCCTTTTGTATGAATCATCCATCCTGTCCAATAGGGTAGAAAAATGCCCCATGTCATATAAAAACTAAAAAATTGTATACTCATCCAGCGTTGTGTGTTCATTCTGTATCCTCCTCATTGTTTGCATGATAACATGGAGAAACGTACAATAATATGAGATATCTCATATTTTTGGGGTGGATTATGGAAATTTATAAAAATGAGAAAAGGCAAAGATATTTGAATGAATACTCCATTGCGCATTTATTTTCTTTCTCGATTGAAGAGTTTATAGAAGTGCATGAATATAAACGTGATGAATGGATTATTCAAGAAGGCATGCGACCGGATTTTTTATTTTATGTTATTGAAGGAAAAGCAAAAATTTACGTAACGCATCAAAATGGAAAAGTTTCCTTAATTAATTTTATCAATGCGAATGATTATATTGGAGAAATGGAATTATTAAATGAGGTGTACTATACAAAAGGGATTCAAACCTCCACTAAGATCATTTGCTTTGCGCTTCCTTTTCATTGCTGCTATGCACAAATGTTAGAAGATGCAAAATTTCTACGTGAACTAACCAAGTTTTTAAGTATAAAAGCAACACAAATGGCTGCAAAGTATTCGTATAGTCTCGCCTTCCCACTTGAAAACCGGCTTGCGGATTTTATTTTGCAAACCTCGGATGAAGAGGTCTATAAGGAGAAACACGTAACTGTTTGTGATTTTTTAGGCGTCTCCTATCGACATTTATTGCATGTGCTTGCACAATTTTGCGAAAAAGGGTATTTGCAAAAGGAAGGACGTCACTATCGCATTCAGCAGCACAATCCATTATATGAACTTGCTGAGATGTTGAGGAATAAATAACTAACTGCGATTCATAAATAGTGGTATGTCAAAATAGAAGAACAGACGTTTACTCCGATAAAAACCTTAATTTAATGAGCCTCACTTAGATTAATCATGGAGAACCGTATCACAAGTAAATGAGATTTAAAAATAAATACCTAATCCCTATTACAGTAGAGCGGTATGATGTAATGGGGTGAGATGTAAATAAAAAAGAAGGGTGGCATGTTAATTTAAATAGTTCCGTTTTCGTGGATAAGTATTGGAAATAGTTTACGAATTAGCATATCAATTAACATATGAACTGTTATGCTTTTTTGTTGATATAACAGTGTTTTTAAAGAAAATAAATAATAACGTGACAATAGATATTTCCATTATTTGGAGTGTCGTGTTAATTGCTAAGTTATTTCTAATGAAAGGGTGATAAGGATGGCTTGTGTTCATGATTTTGGAATAATTGATGATTTCGACCATCAAGGAAATTATAATGATTATACTCCAGAGAAATACCATTGTGTTTCTGTTGATGATGATATTATCAGCAGTTTGAATGAACATTTATCAATCATGAAAACCTACTTTCATTCATTCAAGCGCCCAGAATGTGGCTTAGCTTATTGGGGTATCACAATTATTCCACCTGAGTCGTTATCAATGTTTTATGAAGTAGTTACATCTTCAAGGTACTTTAAAAATTCTGATGAACTTAATGAATTGGCATCAAAAATTGTACAGGCAACAGAAGGGCAGAAATACATGATACATTATGGAGTTTGAATATGATTCTAAGTTTAGTTTCTCCCATTGATATGGTTTAGCTTACTGTATTTATCTTGTACGATTGCTGAATACAATGTGATTCTTCAACGAGTGGTTTAATTCAAAAGAACTACATAATAATGTTAAAAAGCTTTGGACTACTCCGAAGCTTTTTTTGTGTGCTAATTATATTGTTAGCTATGTCGCTAAATCACATGTCATTTATACCGTGATTTAGCCTTTTCTCCACGTTATCCGAACTACTTAATATTAATAATTCACTTCTTCTTGTTCCTACACTCTCACTGTGAGATCGCAGGAACGAACTTTATATGAAAAAAATATTTGAACACATAATTTCTATATTTTTTGTACTGTTTGTAAGCGTCATCACTGTTGAATTTCTTTTTGATTAGGAAATTTATTACTTTTCTATCAGAATCAGTACGGTTTGGTGTTAATAATAGTAGTATAATAATGGATGAGGTGTTAATAGTATGAAAGATATAACATTAGGCTTACTACTAGATGTCGTTGGTGAATTATTTTCAGATGAAATTTCAATAGCTGTTTCGAATACAAAAGAATATATCTACTATCGGCCAAGTAAACGAATTGATTTAAAGATTAGCGTTGGGGATCCTATAAAGGAAGGGACGATTGCCCATAAAGCGATCGTGACAAAGCAAAAGGTTTCTGAGTTTATTAACCGGGATGTTTTTGGCGTTCCTTATCATGGAATGGCTGTTCCCCTTTTTAATAACGGAGAGCTTGAGGGGTGTGTGACGGCAATTTATCCAGCTTTAACGGATGGAAAGTCGGTCGTTACTTTAAAAACAACGGACGGCTGGGTTCCGATTCCTTTTTCAAAGGTTATTTATTTAGAAGCCAAAGATAAAAAGACGTATGTGAATTCAGAAACGTTATCAGGAACACATAAATACTCTCTGCAAGAATTCGAATATTTGCTTCCGAAGGATTCGTTTATTAGATGCCACCGCTCATTTATTGTAAATGTTAATCATATTAAAGCGATTTACCCTGATACCCATTCTACTTTTTTACTATCGATGGATAATGGTGAGAGGGTACCAGTTAGTCAATCATACGCCAGTTATTTTCGGAAGCTTCTAGGATTTTAGATTTTCTGTTTTAGAACCTAAATTCTCTCTTTTATCTGAATTTTTCGTATCGTATACCAAAATCCCTATTTTGATAGTGTTAATGTGTAAAATAATTATGAATATTCATTAAGAGAGGGATTACATTATGGAGAATAAATTAGAGAGAATCAGGGACCATCGTCTAAAGGACCGAGTCGTTACACCTGAAGAAGCAGCTTCCTGGATTCAAAGTGGAATGACGTTAGGGTTAAGTGGGTTTACACGTGCAGGTGATGTGAAGGCAGTCCCATTTGCGCTTGTGAATCGCGTTAAGGATGATAAAGCTTTTAAAGTAAATGTTTATACTGGAGCTTCTTTAGGCTCGGATGTAGATAAATTATTTGCTGAGGCAGGAATTTTAGGAAAAAGATTGCCTTTCCAAGCCGATCCGACTATGCGAAAAGGAATTAATAATGGAGACTTTTTATTTGTGGATCAGCACTTGTCTCATACAGCAGAGTTACTTCGCGCTGACGTTATGGATATAGATGTTGCTATTTTGGAAGCGGTTGCAATAACTGAGGACGGAATGATTATTCCAACCACTTCAATTGGAAATTCCTTAGCGTTTGCCTTAAATGCTAAGTCGATTATTATTGAAATGAATATGGCTCAATCTACACAACTAGAAGGGCTTCATGATTTATATGAGCCAGGGAAACAAGGGGAAAGGCTTCCAATTCCGCTCGCTAAATCGGATGATCGAATTGGAACGATCGGTATTCCGATTGACGTTGAAAAAGTGAAGGGTATTGTGTTTACGAACCAGCTAGATTCGCCATCGACGATTGTTCCTCCAGATGAAGAAACTGTTATTATGGCACAGCATTTAATAGAGTTCCTTCGAAAAGAAGTAGAAGTAGGCCGATTAACGAATAGTTTAGCGCCATTACAATCGGGAATTGGTTCAGTGGCCAATGCGGTGCTGCATGGAATGTTAGATTCGGAGTTTGAAGGTTTAGAAGTGTATTCTGAAGTATTACAGGATGCGGTGTTTGATCTTATGGATGCCGGGAAAGTCAATTTTGCTTCCTGTTGCTCCATCACGCTTTCTGAAGAGAAAATGCAACAAGTATTTTCTAACTTTGAAAAATATCGCGACAAATTAATGATGCGCCCGCAAGAGATTTCCAATCATCCTGAAATCATTCGTCGTCTTGGATTAATCTCGATTAATACTGCTTTAGAGTTAGATATATACGGAAATGTTAACTCTACTCACGTTTTAGGTACAAAAATGATGAACGGTATCGGTGGTTCTGGTGATTTTGCAAGAAATGCACGCTTAGCTATTTTTGTGACTAAGTCGATTGCGAAAGGTGGTAACATTTCAAGTATCGTTCCTTTCGTTTCGCATGTAGACCATACGGAACACGATGTCGATGTGATCGTCACTGAACAGGGATATGCTGATTTAAGAGGACTAGCGCCAAGGGAAAGAGTGGAACTAATTATTGAGAATTGCGTACATCCAATGTATCGTGAGCAGCTAAGAGCTTACTACCAAGAAGCACAAACAAGAGGTGGACAAACTCCTCATGTTTTAGAAAAGGCTTTTTCTTGGCATACGAATTTTGCTAAAAATGGAACAATGCTTGAAAAGGTACTGGAAACTGTATAGGAAACCGCAAACAAGCGGTTGATGGAGACTACTTATATGTTGAATATCGTCGAAGCGCCGATATATTGCAAAGAACGGTCGATAACGGAAAAAAGAAAGCTACTACACTACCAATTAGGTAGCACAGCGGCTTTCTTTTTTAGCTTGTTACTGATTAATTTCGGATTAGATAATCAAATGCACCTAAAGCTGCATTTGCACCTGATCCCATTGAAATAATGATTTGCTTATATGGACTATTTGTACAGTCACCTGCAGCAAATACTCCTGGTACGTTTGTAGCACCGTGTTTATCTGTAACGATTTCACCACGATTACGTTCAACAGTGTCGCCTAACCAATCTGTGTTTGGTACAAGACCGATTTGAACGAATACACCTTGAAGTTCAATGTGATGAACTTCTTCAGTTTCACGATCGATGTAAGAAATACCGTCTACTTTGTCAGTACCAGTGATTTCTTTTGTTTGTACGTTCTTTAGAACTGTTACGTTCGGTAGGCTGTGAAGGCGTTCTTGTAATACAGCATCAGCTTTTAGTTCTGGCATAAATTCAAGAACAGTTACGTGTTTTACGATACCGGCTAAATCGATTGCTGCTTCAACACCAGAGTTACCACCGCCGATTACTGCTACGTGTTTTCCAGTGAATAATGGACCGTCACAGTGAGGGCAGTATGCTACACCTTTGTTTTTGAACTCAGCTTCACCTGGTACGCCAACATTGCGCCAACGAGCACCTGTTGAAATGATTACGCTCTTACTTTTTAGAACAGCGCCGTTTTCAAGTTCCACTTCAATAAGTTCTTTCTTCTCTAAACGTTTTGCACGTTGTAGATTCATAACATCGATGTTGTACTCTTTTACGTGTTCTTCAAGGCTTGCTACTAGCTTAGGACCTTCAGTGTGTTTTACGCTGATAAAGTTCTCAATGCCCATAGTATCCATTACTTGACCGCCGAAGCGTTCCGCAACGATACCTGTGCGAATGCCTTTACGTGCTGCGTAAATGGCTGCACTTGCACCAGCTGGACCGCCGCCAACAACAAGAACATCGTATGGATCTTTATCAGAAAGCTCTGATACATCAGGACCGTTACCCATCTTAGCAAGAATTTCTTCAAGTGTCATACGACCGCTGCTTAAGAATTCACCGTTTAAGAAAACAGATGGTACTGCCATGATGTCTTTGCTTTCTACCTCTTCTTTAAATGCAGCGCCGTCAATCATAGTATGTGTAATACCAGGATTCAGAACGCTCATTAAGTTTAGTGCTTGCACAACATCAGGGCAGTTATGACAGCTTAGGCTGATGTAAGATTCAAAATGATATTCGCCTTGAATATTTTTTACTTGATCAATTACTTTTTGTTCAACTTTTGGAGCTCTGCCACTAACTTGTAGTAAAGCTAAAACTAATGAGGTAAATTCATGTCCTAGAGGGATACCAGCAAACGTTACTCCAGTGTCTTCGCCGATACGATTCACACTAAAGCTTGGTGTTCTCTCCAATTGTGCTTTCTCTACCTTAATTTTGGATGACATTGTAGCTAATTCATCTACTAGAGCTAGCATGTCTTTCGATACGTCATCGGATCCTGCGCTAACTTTAAGTAGTACATCGCTTTCCATCAGTTGAAGATACTGGGCTAATTGTGCTTTTATATCTGCATCTAGTATCATTTTGATTACACTCCTTAAATTTTGCCTACAAGGTCAAGGCTTGGTTTAAGTGTTGCAGAACCTTCTTGCCATTTAGCTGGGCAAACTTCACCTGGATTGTTGCGAACATATTGTGCAGCTTTAATTTTGTTAACAAGGATGCTTGCATCGCGGCCGATACCGTCTGCATTAATCTCAACAGATTGGATAATACCGTCTGGGTCGATGATGAATGTAGCACGAGCTGCAAGACCTTCTTCTGCAACTAATACGTCGAAGTTGCTAGTGATTGTGCGAGTAGGGTCACCAATCATAATGTATTCGATTTTGCCGATAGTTTCTGAGCTATCATGCCATGCTTTATGTGTAAAGTGAGTGTCTGTAGATACAGAATATACTTCAACGCCTAATTCTTTTAAAGTTGCATATTGGTTTTGTAAATCTTCTAGTTCAGTTGGGCATACGAATGTGAAGTCTGCTGGGTAGAAACAAACTACGCTCCATTTTCCTTTGAAACTTTCATCAGTAACTTGGATAAACTCTCCATTATGGTAAGCATTAGCTTTAAACGGTTTTACTTCTGTGCCGATTAATAACATATTAAAATTCCTCCTCAATTTGGGTTATGAGCAACAAAAACTATTTTGCTCATAAAGAAAAGTTTTTATTAACTATAATAATTCTAATTCGATATTAATTATCATATAAAAGTCTTTATTTTGTCAAGGGAAATGTTCAACTTTTCTAAACTAATTAACACATTCATTTCGAAATTGTTTAGGCGAAACACCAGTATATTTTTTAAAGACTTTCGTAAAATGACTTTGGTCATGAAAGTTTAATAGTGTAGAAATTTCGGATAAAGAATGTTTTGTATAGGTTATTAAGCTTTTTGCTTCATCTATTTTGGCACGCTGAATATATTCGCTTGGAGAAATCCCTACTTCTTTTTTGAAAAGAACGGATAGATAACTAGGATTTAGCGCAGCTATTTTCGCTAAATGAGAAAGTGTAATATCCTCGTATAGATGAGTGAATATATAATTTTGGCATGCGCTTATTGGTCTGGAATACTTTTGCATCTTCCCGTTTTTTACTCGTTCTGAGAAATCAAGTAAAGCATTCTCTAAAAATGGAGTAATTGCTTTGTTTTCTTTTATTTCTTCGAGGTTTTGGATGAGTAAGTCACTAAGGGTATAGGCGATTTCCGGGAATAGCCCACCATCTACGGCAGCTCTAGTTGCAAGTGTAATCGCTGCGATGGCGGAATTTTTTTGGCTGCGCAGGTGACTCGTTTTCGATAACACCCCCAGATTCCCTGCTTCAGATAATCCCCTTAGATTTTTAATTAAATCATCCTTTTTCCCTTCTTTAATACACGCAAAGATTTTCTTCTCAGCAAGTGGATCGATATGAGTCAATAGATTTTGACGTTGCTCCGATATATGTATAGCAGGCTGTTCTATTTCAAACTTTTCATTTTCTAGCAGTATATTTTTTTGCAGGATATCAACCATGTCTAATTTTTGCTGATACAGCATGTAATAAAGAACCATGCTCACATTTAAAAAATTTAAATTGCTTACAATTGGGAGAGAGTGATAATAGCGAACCATTTCATCTTTGTTTATTTTTAGATGAAGATCATTGATGATTCCTTTAATTGATACTTCTGATAGCCTGGAATAAAGGACAGGTCCGACAATGATGTTCCCAATAAATTGGTCATCTGAACGCAAGTGAATCGAGAAAAAGTTTTCAAGGCAGGAGGTCTCCCTTAGTACTGGAAAGCGATAGAAGTTTTCCTCTCTAAATAGTTGACGGAATACCTCTTCTTTTGAAGAATACAAGGGATTATGCTGGAAATTGCGGGAGAGTTCAAATACTAAATCTCCCTTGTTATCAATAAAAAAGATAGGTATTTTATGCATATCAAAGATTAGCTTACAAATATAATTTAAATCCTCTAGTTTGGAAACATTCATGATTTTAACCTCTATTCATTAAAACTTACATAACATCAGCTAAAATTTTTACAATTATTCTAAAAAAAATACCATAATATCAAAAAAATAAAAATTATAATAGATTAAAGAAAGCGCTTACTAATTAATCTTTTGATTAGGAGGATTATCATGAAAAGAGATGTTAAGCAAATTATTTCACAAATGACGCTAGAAGAAAAGGCGAGTTTATGTTCGGGATTAGATTTTTGGAATACAAAAGGGATTGAGCGATTAGGAATACCATCAATTATGGTAACTGATGGACCGCACGGGCTTAGAAAACAAGCAGAGGGAGCGGATCACTTAGGGATTTATAATAGTGTCCCAGCTACTTGTTTCCCATCAGCAGTAGGATTAGCGAGTACATGGAATAAAGAATTAATAAAACAAGTAGGAGTTGCATTAGGAGAGGAATGTCAGGCTGAGAATGTCGGTGTTCTCCTTGGACCTGGTGCAAACATTAAGCGTTCGCCGCTATGCGGAAGAAACTTTGAATATTTTTCAGAGGACCCTTATTTATCATCTCAAATAGCTGCAAATCATATTAACGGTGTACAAAGCCAAGGGGTTGGAACATCATTAAAACATTTCGCGGCTAATAATCAGGAGCATCGCAGAATGTCGACGGATGCAGTTGTTGATGAGAGAACATTGCGTGAAATCTATCTTGCTAGTTTTGAAGGTGCTGTTAAGGAGGCACAGCCATGGACAGTAATGAGTGCTTATAACAAGGTGAATGGTGAATATGCTTCGGAAAATAAGGATTTGTTAAATGATATTTTAAAGGATGAATGGGGATTTGAAGGGTTTGTCGTTTCTGACTGGGGTGCAGTAAATGAGCGCGTTGCGAGTTTAGCGAACGGTTTGGAACTAGAAATGCCTTCAAGTTTTGGAATCGGTGAGAAGAAGATTATTGATGCAGTTAACTGCGGTGAGTTAGCTGTAGAAAAGCTTGATCAAGCAGTAGAACGTCTTCTTAACATTATTTTTAAAGCCGCTGATAACAAACGGGAAAATGCTGTATATAGTAAGGATGCGCACCATCAGCTTGCAAGAGAAGTCGCACGTGAAAGCATGGTGTTGTTAAAGAATGAAGACCAAATCCTACCATTGAAAAAAGAAGGAACGGTAGCTGTGATTGGAGGATTTGCCAAGGCACCTCGCTATCAAGGCGGCGGCAGCTCCCATATTAATCCAACAAAACTGGAAAGTATTCTTGAAGAAATTGAAACTGTATCGGGTAAAAATACAAACGTATTATTTGCCGGGGGCTATGATCTTGCGAGCGATGTTGTAGATGAAAACATGATCAATGAGGCAAAAGAAGTCGCAGCTAGAGCAGATACAGCAATTCTTTTCGTTGGACTTCCGGATCGTTATGAATCGGAAGGATATGATAGAAAGCATTTACAGATGCCAGAAAATTATGTGCAATTAATTGAAGCCGTTGCAGAAGTTCAAAGTAATATTGTCGTCGTTTTAAGTAACGGTGCTCCAATTGAAATGCCATGGATAGGTAAAGTAAAAGGAATACTTGAAGGCTATTTAGGTGGGCAAGCGCTAGGCGGAGCGATTGCGGATTTATTATTTGGCGACGCGAATCCAAGTGGGAAATTAGCGGAAACATTCCCAAAAGCCCTAAGCGATAATCCTTCTTACTTAAACTTCCCTGGTGAAGGTGACAAAGTGGAATATAAAGAAGGCGTGTTCGTCGGATACCGTTATTATGATATGAAAAACGTTGAACCATTGTTCCCATTTGGCTTTGGATTAAGCTATACAACCTTTGCGTATAGTAATCTTTCAATTGATAAGAAAAAAATTGAAGATACAGAGACTGTTTCTGTTCGTGTAAACGTGAAAAATATTGGCAATGCAGCAGGGAAAGAAATTGTTCAGCTTTATATAAAAGATGTGGAAAGCAGTGTGATCCGTCCTGAGAAAGAGTTGAAAGGCTTTGAAAAAGTGGAATTACAACCAGGAGAAGAAAAAACGGTTGCCTTTACGTTAGATAAAAGATCATTTGCTTATTATAACGTTGAATTGAAAGACTGGCATGTTGAAACAGGTGAGTTTGAAATTTTAGTAGGAAAGTCTTCAAAAGAGATTGTCCTGCATGACAGCATTTATGTTGAATCAACTGTTTTCATTCAAAAATCAGTACACCGTAATACGTTACTTGGAGACTTGTTTGCAGACCCAATTTTAGCACCTATTGCAAAAGAGCTTATGGTAAAGGCATTAGAAGGTAATCCACTTGCTAATGTGACGGAAGGGGATAATGATGCCTCCGAATTGATGGATGCTATGCTGAACTATATGCCATTACGGGCACTAGTGAACTTTAGCGCAGGTGCATTTACAGAAGAAATGTTAGGTGAGATGATTGAGTTATTAAACAATGCACAGGTGAATCGTTAATACCTAGACTGCTAGGGTTGATGAAGTAACTTTAAGTCTATTAATTTGAAAGAGTGGCGTAGGCCGCTCTTTTTTCATAGGGAGAATGTTTGACTCATATTCCCAACAAGCTATAATAAAAACTAGATATTTGTTTCAAACAAATTGTAATCTAAGAAAAATTACATCTATCATTTTTAAGGCTTTTAGAAAACGCTTACATTTAGTGTGGAGGGAGAAACCATGTCTAAGTTCACGAAGTATTTTTTGATGGAAGCTAGTGATGTTATACCGTATGTAATGGAAAAATTATCAATGTTCGAGGATGCACAGCGTTTGCAGTGTAAGGAAATTGGTGACGGTAATTTAAATTATGTGTTTCGCGTTTGGGATGAAGAAAGGGGAACTTCTGTTATTGTAAAGCAGGCAGGAGATACGGCGCGTATTTCAGATGAGTTTAAGTTATCTACAAATCGGATTCGGATTGAGTCAGATGTGTTGCAGTTAGAGGGGGAGCTAGCACCACGCCTTGTACCGGATGCGTATTTGTATGATGATGTCATGAATTGCTGCGTGATGGAAGACTTGTCAGATCATACAATTCTACGGACTGCGCTTATAAATCATCAAACCTTTCCTAAACTTGCAGAAGATTTAACAACCTTTCTGGTAAACACATTACTATTCACATCGGATGTGGTCATGAATCATAAAGAAAAGAAAGAGCTTGTAAAAAATTATATCAATCCAGAGTTATGTGAAATTACAGAGGACCTCGTGTTTTCTGAGCCATTTACAGATCACAACAAACGAAATGAATTGTTTTCTGTAAATGAAGGCTGGATTCGAGAACATATATATGGCGATCATGAGCTTCGCACTGAAGCGGCGAAGTTAAAGTTTTCGTTTATGACAAATGCACAAGCGTTATTACATGGCGATTTACATACTGGATCTTTGTTTGTAAGAGAAGATTCTACAAAGGTAATTGATCCAGAATTTGCGTTTTACGGACCGATGGGATATGACATTGGAAACGTTGTGGCAAATTTAATATTTGCCTGGGCTAATGCAGATGCGACAATGGTTTCAGGAGTAGAGAAAGATATGTATGTGAACTGGTTGGAGAATACCATTATCGATGTAATTGATCTATTTTCTACGAAGTTTTTAGAAGCATGGGATGTTCACGTTACAGACATTATGGCGAAAGAGGAAGGGTTTAATCGTTGGTATTTACAGTCTGTATTAAAAGATACAGCGTCTGTTACTGGTCTTGAATTGATTCGCCGTATTGTTGGATTAGCAAAGGTGAAAGATATTACATCCATTCCCGATGAAGAAGCTCGCGCTAGAGCAGAACGTATTTGTTTACAAGCGGCAAAGTCGTTTATTTTACAAGCAAATACGCATCAAACAGGAAATGATTTTTTACAAACATTAAAAGCAGAAGCGTTGTCACTTAGCGCAAAATAAGGGGAGAAGATCATGTCTGAACAATTAATACCGATTCAATGGAAAGATGATGCTTTAGTTTTATTAGATCAGACGCTATTACCAAATGAAGTTGTCTATGAATCTTTTGAGGCAGCAGAGAGTGTATGGGATGCGATTCAAGTCATGAAGGTACGCGGTGCACCAGCGATTGGAGTTTCAGCAGCTTACGGTGTGTATTTAGGGGTAAAAGACGTGCAAGAAGATTCGCTGGAATTGTTTATTAATAAAGTGCAAAAGGTATGTGCGTATTTGGCGACTTCAAGACCGACAGCTGTAAATTTATTTTGGGCGCTTGAGAGAATGGAGAATACAGCAAAGGAACATGCTCATTTATCGATTAACGATTTAAAACAGAGATTGTTAGAAGAAGCAATAATGATTCATAGAGAAGACGAGGAGATTAATCGTCAAATTGGTGAGCATGCCCTTACGTTATTCCAAGATGGGATGGGTGTGTTAACGCATTGTAATGCCGGTGCTTTGGCGACAACAAAATATGGAACAGCAACAGCGCCGATGTATTTGGCAAAAGAAAAAGGCTGGGATTTAAAAATTTATTCGGATGAGACGCGTCCGAGATTACAAGGATCTACATTAACGGCATTGGAGCTGCAGCGAGCTGGCATTGATGTGACAGTTATTACAGATAACATGGCAGCGATGGTCATGTCACAAGGGAAAATTGATGCAGTCATTGTTGGCTGTGACCGCGTGGCAGCAAATGGTGATGTGGCCAACAAAATTGGAACGTTAGGTGTGTCTATTTTAGCAAAGTACTATAACATCCCGTTTTATGTAGCAGCGCCGACACCAACAATTGATTTAAAAACGCCAACGGGAAAAGAGATTCCAATTGAAGAACGTGATGCGTCTGAAGTCATTAATCGTTTTGGGCAATATTCAGCACCGCAAAATAGCAAGGTGTATAACCCAGCGTTTGATGTAACGCCGCATGAGAATATTACGGCAATTATTACAGAAAAGGGGATTGTACGCCCGCCGTTTGCAGCGAATTTAGAAAAGCTATTTCAGTAATTAGGAATGATAATAACGATGGAGCAGTGGTCATTATAGAGAAGCATTTTGCCGGGGAGGGTACATAGTATATGTTACTACAAAAAGAGAGAGAAGAAATTGTAGAGTATGGAAAGAAATTAATTACAAGTGGTCTAACAAAGGGGACAGGCGGTAACATTAGTATTTTTAACCGTGAACAAGGCCTTGTAGCAATGAGCCCAAGCGGATTAGATTATTTTGAAACAACGCCTGAAGATGTGGTCGTATTAAATTTAGATGGTGATATTGTTGAAGGAACAAGAAAACCATCTAGTGAACTTGATATGCATCTCATTTTTTATCGAAAAAGAGTTGATATAAATGCTCTTGTGCATACACATTCTCCTTATGCAAAAACAATTGCATCATTAGGTTGGGGTCTTCCTGCCGTTTCTTATTTAATAGCCTTTGCCGGGCCGAATGTACGTTGTGCTCCGTATGCAACGTTTGGGACGAAAGAATTGGCAGAAGCAGCTTATGAAGGAATGATCGATCGCCGTGCTGTGTTACTTGCGAATCATGGATTAATTGCAGGTGGACATAACATGAAAATGGCGTTTACAGTTGCTGAAGAGATCGAGTTTTGTGCACAAATTTATTATCAAACGAAATGCATCGGAGAGCCACAACTATTGCCGGAAGAAGAGTTGCGTGTATTAGCGGAAAAATTTGAGACGTACGGTCAAAAATAAGTTTTCATATGACTAGCTCCTCAATATACAATGTATGTGGTAAAGTTGACATGGATAGAAATTGAATCGATTCATAAAAGGAGTAATTTTATTTACTCCTTTTATTAGTAAGAAGGGACTGAACATATTGTATTTAACGGTAAAGGAAGCAGCTGAATTTTTAAGTATGCCCGAATCGTATATCGAAAGCTTAATTCAACAAAAACGCATACGTGCTGTTCATGACGGAGAGCAGTATTTATTGAATAAAGAGCAGTTTAATACACATTTAGAACAAATGGAGAAGTACAAAAGGTTAGTAGAAGAAATATTAAATGAACCAATTCCAGAAGATATGGATGTGAAAGATGAGGACTAGGAAGCATTTCCTAGTCTTTATATATGGGGAGTACGATCACTTATTAGTGGTTTAAGTATAAGGGGGCTTTGCTCACATGTTTGTTAAAATGTGGGCGCTTATGGTGATGATATACCAATAAAAAACACCATATCCATATATTTCTGATTGTAATTGTAATTTTTTAATTTATACTTTCTGTATAAATTAAAAAATTTGCAATGTCAATTATGAACTATATGCAAATAATAACAACTAAGTTATACCTTTCGTTCAGTTGTTTCATAGGCGGAAATTCGGTCTATTTTTTTTTGAGTACAACACAAACATGTGCAATACTATTAAATCTTGTGATAAAACAAGTAAATATACTTTTTAGTGAATTTTTCTAACCATCTTATATCTTCATAATGTGACTAAATAGTTATCAGAAATATTTATGTAAGTTACAAATTAGGGCTGAATTTTTAGGAGGTTTAAATGAGGAAAATATTGCCGGGGGCCATTTTATCTTATACACAGTATGGATATTTAAAGGTTCCAAAAGATGTCAAAAGCGAGTGTCCTAAATGTGGTAAATCGGGTGAGTTTAAGTTAAAAACGAATTTTTACCAAGTTACAAAAAGAGGATTATTCGCAGAAGGGCTTTGTCTTGAATGTAAAAAGCCATCAGAATTTGTGATTATGTTTAATGGTGATTCGAATCGAATGAATAAAGAATTAGAAGTGTATATATATAGTCCTTCAGATTTAAGAAATCCCTTGGAACAGCTTGAACGCAATAGACGTATCCCTATAGAACTTGTTAGGGCATACCGATCTGCTGTAAATGTCAGTCAGTCAAAGGATAATTCTGCTACTGCAGTACTGTCAAAACGAGTTCTTGAAAGTGTCCTCAAACATTTTCTTGGAGAAGAAAGTAACGGACAGTTTCTTTCCGAGCAATTTGAACAATTGCCAAAGTATATCGATTTAACTAAACAGCTTCAAGATTTTGGCCTTCTCGTTCATCCGGAAAGCCCTTTTTATGAAATGCTTGAATTGAAACAGGAAATTGATGATGAAGCAGTAGCTTTATTAACAGAACTATTAGAAGTACTTATCGAATATTTATTTGTGTTGCCTGAAAAAATCGAATCCGTACACAATAAGATTGAACAGAAATTTAAACAGGAGTAGCATGTACATTTTAATGTTTTTATACGCTAAAAGATTTTCACAAGACAATAGTATGATTTCAATTTTGATATTAATTTAAAGATAAGTTTTGAAACACCATTTAAGCTTTTTTTATCTTATTTTATGTTGAAATGTATTACTATTAAATACCTATCGACGTTTTTGAGATTAGGTAATGTTCTTAGATTAGTAAAATCAACTCTTTTTCATGCCGAATCTTGCTTAGCGTATATTTTCGTTAAAATGCGGGTCGTACGCCAATACAAAAGTACAGTCTTTATATAAGAAAGTGAACTATCAAGATTACAACAACCCATCGATTACCTAAAAAAGAAAGCAGTAAAAAAGCCGACTCATAAGAGCCAGCTTTCTTGTTTGTAATATCTAAAGGGACTTTGCTCACACAAATGATCTGCACAACAATTCATATTTGATATACAGATCATTTGTATGATAGTTTTTATAAATAATTGCGGAATAATGAATTTACATTACTGCTTTTAATAGTTCTGCTACTAATGGAATTACTCCACCTAAGAATGATAAAACTGCCATTGCGATTGCCATAAGATTTCCTCCTCTAGTATGTATATCAATTTAGCTTTGGTTTGTATTAATGAACTTATATTACTGCTTTAAGAAGCTCTTGTACGAATGGAAGTAT
>NZ_KN050813.1:0-58591 GCF_000746135.1 Bacillus sp. UNC322MFChir4.1 | reverse complement strand
AAATTTTAAAACTGCCATTGCGATTGCCATGTGATTTCCTCCTCTAGTGTATATATCAATTTATTTTGTTATAAAGATTTTATTGTATGAACGAACTTACATTACTGCTTTAAGAAGCTCTTGTACGAATGGAAGTAGTCCGCCTAGAAATTTTAAAACTGCCATTGCGATTGCCATGTGATTTCCTCCTCTTTTTGTTGTTAAGATGTGTTTCATCTTTATACCCTTATTATAGTAAGCGCTTACATTATTATCAATACATTTTGGTATGTAATATTGCATATTGAAATGTGTTTTAAATTCTCTTCTATTTTTATGAGGTCATAGATTAAGTGATGCAGGGGGAAATTGGTTGTTATTTTTTAAAGATAGGATTGTAGGTTATATGTATATCGCTATAATAAAAATGGTGGGGTATAGTTTTAATAGCTATTTATAAAATTGTTGTTGTCGATAAAGGGGGTTTAACATGGACAAAGCTCATATACTTATACAAGAGGAAGTTAAAGCATTAAAGCTTTATTTAAGTTTATTTTATGCAATCTTCTTCTTGAGTGATATCATATATTATTATGTTTATCCTAAGGTGCATACGAGAAGTAGCGATATAGGTTTTCCAGAAGGTAGTTTAGGAGTCTGGATGTATGCTTTTATGTTTTTATTGTTGTTAATCGCTATCTATTTTATAAAAAAGAAAAATATATATATTGTAAAATATATTATCTTTATAGGATTTATTTTTATTGATTTGATTAATAATGTAATGATTTATTATGGTACTACAGAACCATTTGATAATGGTAATGCAGTAGAACTGTTTTTAATGTTATTTTCCCCTATTTTTGTGAATAAACGTTATTTTTGGATCGTGTCATTTGGGGTAGTTGGAAAGTATGCTTTGTTAGGAATCGTGTTACATACACCGATTGTAATTGTACCTATTGTGCTATGTGTAAGTTTTGCGATGATTGCGTTTATTCTGTTAACACGTTTTCAATCGTACGTACGTACAATTAAAAACATGTTTGAAGAAGCGCAACAAGTTGAAAAATTAGCAGTCATCGGAAAAATGTCAGCTACGATTGCACATGAAATACGCAATCCGTTAACATCATTAAAAGGCTTTACGCAGTTGCAGAGAGAAAAACACCCTGAAGATGCAAAGTGCTATAACATCATGGTGCAGGAGATCGAACGTATAAATGCGATTGTTAGTGAATTAATGGTTCTTGGAAAACCGAAACAAAGACACTACGCATTACATAATATAAAAGATATTTTATATTATGTGATTTCGATTGTAGAACAATCAGCTTCTCAACATGGGATTACCATATTGGCATTTTTTGCTAAAGAATTACCTTCTATACAGTGTGATGAGAAACAGATGAAACAAGTATTTCTTAACATTATTAAAAACGCGATCGAGGCTATGCCTAGCGGCGGTAATATTAGTGTGGAAGCGAATGTAGTTCATAGTGATCAAATTGTAGTGAGTGTGATTGATGAAGGGTGCGGGATGGACCAAGAGAAAGTAGATAAAATAGGTGAAGCTTTTTATACGACAAAGGAAAATGGAACGGGTTTAGGTTTAATGGTTACACAAAAAATTCTTGAAGAACATCAAGGTGAAATGGAATTTGAAAGCAAACTTGGTATCGGGACAAAGATCAATATTAAGCTGCCGATAGGAGAAGTGAATTAAATATACGTGGAAAAACTCTATTTTGGAAAAGATTAATCAAAATAGAGTTTTTTTGTTGTTTTATAATTGATATTCACATAAATATATCCGTTTTACTCTTTCAACATCTAGGGCTCTGCTATGCAGAATAAAACATGATTCTCGTTTGCTTTGTCTTTATGTTTTAACGTTGCCCGTGGCAGAAGGCCCTAACCGCATCTATGCATGGCTAGGTGCTCTCGCCCATCTAAAAAGAAAGAGGTTTTGTGGGTATTCACCTATTGCTTCTTACTTGCATATCGTAACTTATGTAGTGAAACTGCTTACAAGGGAGTGAAAGGCAGTGACAGGAAACATAAAAAACTATTATGCCGGCGGTAATACAGCAAGGGGATTTTACAGTTTGTATGAAGAGAATGTAACGGGATTAGACCGATTGTTTATTCTAAAAGGTGGGCCTGGAACGGGAAAATCTTCACTGATGAAGGTGATTGGCCGTGAGTGGGTACAGAAAGGGTACGATATTGATTTTTTACATTGTTCATCTGACAATCATTCAATTGATGGTGTAATTATTCCGTCGTTAAAAGTAGGGATTGTTGATGGAACAGCACCACATGTGATTGAACCGACAATGCCAGGTGTTGTTGAAGAGTATGTAAACTTAGGTAGTGCTTGGGACTCTGCTGAGCTTAGGAAACATAAAGGTGAGATTGTAAACTATACATCAGAAGCGACTAAGGCGTTTCAGTCAGCTTATGCGTGTTTTAAGACGGCGCTAGAGGTTCATGACGAATGGGAGAAGTTTTATATCGATCACATTGATTTTGAAAAAGCAAATGAATTAACAAAACAACTTGTGCAGCAACTTTTCACTGATAAAACGTGTACGAAAAAAGCGAATGTGAAGCATCGTTTTTTAGGAGCAGCAACGCCGAAAGGAGCAGTTGATTTTGTTCCGAATTTAACAGAGGATGTACCGAAGCGTTATTTTATAAAAGGAAGACCTGGTTCTGGGAAATCGACAATGTTAAAGAAATTAGCGGCGGCAGCTGAAGAGAAAGGTTTTGATGTTGAGATTTATCATTGCGGCTTTGATCCAAATAGTCTTGATATGGTTATTGTTAGAGAACTTGGGTTTGCCATTTTTGATAGTACAGCACCGCATGAATATTTTCCAACTCGTGAAAGTGATGAAATCATTGATATGTATGAGCTTATTATTGAGCCGGGAACAGATGAGAAATATGCAGTAGAAATTCAAGATGTATCGAGACGCTACAGAGAGAAAATGAATGAAGCGATGTCCTATTTAGCAAAGGCAAAATCTGTGCGTGATAAGCTAGAGAAAATTTATATTGCGGCGATGGATTTTGAAAAAGTGGATGCATGCAAAGAGGAGATTCAAGCTGAGTTTGAGCGGATTGCAGAACTTGTTGCTGAGCAGCAAAGTTAATCCAAAAGGCACATAAGTGCCTTTTGGATTAGTGCTTTTTTCCGTTATCGACCGTTCTTTGGAATATATCGGCGCTTTTCACAATATATCGACCACTTTTTAGAATATATCGACGCTTTTCACAATATATCGGCGATTCGACACAATATAAAGACACCTCGATGATATTCGACATACAGGTGGTCGATTTGCTGAGTTGAATCATACCGAAAAGTGGACTTTTTAGTTAGCCTCTTTTTAAAATCGTACTTTCTTCTAAAGTTGTCGATAATGGAGTTGTATACGTTTTTAAATAAGACAAAGGAATCTTATTATATTTGTCGAATTTCCAGGGAAATGATCAGAAAATGAGAGTGATACATATGAGAGAAACAATCCAGTTAGAATTAAAAAGAATTGAGAAAGAGAATGATGTAAAAATCTTGTTTGCAGTTGAATCAGGGAGCCGTGCGTGGGGATTTCCATCAAAAGATAGCGATTATGATGTGCGCTTTGTGTACGTACATCGATTGGAATGGTATTTATCAATTGAGCAGAGGCGGGACGTTATTGAGTATCCAATTAACGACGCCCTTGATATAAGCGGTTGGGAACTCCGCAAAGCACTGCAGCTATTTTCTAAATCGAATCCGGCTTTGTTAGAGTGGATCAATTCACCAATTGTATACATGAAGGCATCAGATCTTTCGGAGCATTTGCAGGAAATGAGTAGTCAGTTTGATCCAAAAGCAACGGTATATCATTATTTACATATGGCATCTAAAAACTATCGCGCATTTTTGCAAGGTGAAGAAGTAAAGTTGAAGAAATATTTTTATGTATTACGTCCGATACTGGCGTGCAAATGGTTAGAAAAGAAAGGGATACTGCCACCTGTTGAATTTGAAAGATTGGTGAATGAATTAACATTAGATGCCGCACTGTTACAAGAAATCGAGGAACTGCTTAAGAAGAAAAAAGCGGGTATCGAGCTGGATGTAGGCCCGAGAATTACGTTACTAAATGAATTTTTAGAAGAACAGATTACCTATTATGAAGAGTATGTAAAAAGTCTAGAAAAGAAATCAGTTATAGATATTGAAAAGTTAAATGTACTGTTTCAAGATATGTTACATGAAAGTTGGAAAGAGCACGGATAATTCGTGCTCTTTTTTATAAGAGAAATGTTCTTTAGTTCATTCTTAGATTTTCGACATACAAATTGCTGTTAAGAAGAAAAACCGTGCCGCCACTTGCTTGTTCCTTTTGTTTAAAACCTCGCATGTGGCAGAAAGAGGACTTGACCGCTTCTATGCACGGCTAGATGCTCTTGTCCTCCTCAAAAAGGAAGGGGGTTTTTATGCCTTTTATATTATATATCCTCAATTCTTTTTAATGCTTCATCTGCTGGCCCTTCAATTACCTCTCCTTCAATTGAAAAACGTGAACCGTGACAAGGACAATCCCATGTGCAGTCACCGCTATTCCACTCCACTTCGCAACCTAAGTGTGTACAAGTTGTATCGACAATGTGAAGTTTGCCGTCGTCATCTTTATATGCGCCGGCACGTTTTCCGTTTACATTTACAACAGAACCTTCTCCGTTTACGAGATCTTCTGGTTTGCGAAGAGCAAATTCCAGTTTTCCTTCAATTAAATGTTTTGCTACGTCGAGGTTTTGTGTAACAAACGTTTTTAAATCTGGATTCGTATGGAATCGTGATGGTGCGTAAAGTTCTTTATAGGGACTATCGATTTTCATAATGGATGCTTTTAGCAATAAAGCTGCTGCGACTCCATTTGTCATACCCCATTTGCGGTAGCCGGTTGCTACAAAAATATTAGGGTTACTTTCATTAATGTGCCCGACATAAGGAACTTTATCGAGTGTAATTAAGTCTTGTGTTGCCCATCTGTATGGAATTGCCTCTATACCAAAGGTTTCTTCGCCGAATGTTTGCAGCGCTTCGTAATGGTTCATCATGTTAATGCCTTGTCCCGTTTTATGACTTTCACCACCAATTAACACGAGTTTTTCGCCATTCATTGTGGTGTAGCGGAGGGATCGTTTTGGGTTATCGACGCTTATATACATTCCTCCTGGATACTCTTGCTTTGTTTTTACGCCAAGGACATACGAGCGTTCTGCGTACATTCTAGCGAAGAAGAAGCTGTTTGCATCATAAAAAGGAAAGTGAGAGCAAGAAATAATGTAACTACAAGTGATTCGATGTCCAGCTTTTGTAATCACTTGCTGATAAGATCCTTTTTCTACATCAATTGCATTTGTATTTTCATATATAACGCCGCCATGTTCAATGAACTGTTCGACAAGCGCTGCTAAGTAGCGAAGCGGGTGGAACTGAGCTTGATTCTTTATAACAAGTGCCGCCTTTATAGGAATGGGAAGTGGGATACTTTCTACGTATTCGCCAGGAATATCAAGCTTTTTGTATGCCTCTAATTCTGTTGTTAATTTGTGTAGATTATCGGTTTCGTTTGTATATAGATAAGCATCTTCTTCCGTGAAATCACATTGGATATTGTGCTGCTGAATGGTATCTTTTATAAATTGCAGTGCTTCATTGTTTGCCTCGTAATACAATTTTGCTTTTTCTTCTCCAAAGTGATCAATGAGTTCATTGTAAATAAGATCATGCTGCGTTGTAATCTTTGCGGTTGTATGTCCGGTAGTTCCGTTTAAAATGTTGCCTGCATCAATTAAAGCAACTTTGATTCCTTCTTTTGCGAGCAGGTAGGCTGTTGTGATGCCGGTGATGCCTGCTCCGACAATGGCAACTTCAGTTTTTATGCTCTCTGTTAGTTTTGGGAAGGTAGGCAAGTGAATAGAATCACGCCAATATGGTTCTGGAAATTTTGGGAGTTGGTTATATTCCAAGAAAATGCACCTCGTATTCTAATAAGTTTATATTACTTAATTTTTCCAATAACGAGAATTTCATGTGCTAAAAATAAATTATTTTAAAATAGTTTATTAATGGGGTTTTTAGATAGGGATTTCATTTGGGTTTGGCTGACATCATGGCAGATAAATAAGATAGAGTATAGTATTTTTCACAGAATGGAATAGTAAGCGAAGTGAAGATGCTGGAATGATGGGAAGTATAAAAGGTGATAAATAAGCGTTTTTTCTTTAGTAGCATAGGAAGTAATTATGAAAGTATAACCAACTTTTATGACCTAGTAATAAAATCTATTGACAATATAGAAAGCGTACTGATATGATTCAACTTGTGGAAAGGTTGATAAAGGGTAAAAAGAGAAATGTTTTTCAATGAATAATAATTGTAAGAGTGAGTGAGCATAATTTTCTGTGAGAGAGAAAATTTATAATAATAGTATTATCAATCTGGAAACACCAATCGTTATATGCAAAGTGCGTAAGCGCGGCAAGAGAAGGGGGCAAAAGAATGAAGGATCTTCATACGTTTGGCTGGTATGCAGCACGTGTATCACCGCATTTGCCAAAAAAGGCATTTAAACCAGTTCCGGCTCGTTTGTTTGGCGGACTAGCCTACTTATTGATTACGGTAGCAGGTTTTTTGGCAATTGGCTTATTTAATTTGAATGCGTGGGCTAATCTTGGAATTGCAATCGTTTTAGGGTTGTGTTTTGCTTCTATGGGATTTCTTGGACATGAAATTTTGCACGGTACAGTAGTAAGAAAAGCTTGGTTACGAGATTTTCTTGGGGCAATCGCGTTTATGCCATTATCAACTGGACCGAAATTGTGGAGAAAGTGGCATAATTTGACTCACCATGTACATACACAACATGAAGAGCATGATCCAGATGCGTGGCCAACGATGGATAAGTTTAAGAAAAGCAAATTTTTACGATGGGTATATCGCCTTCCGTTACATGTTCGTTCCTTCTTTAGCTTTTTGTCGTTAACACTTCAATTTACAGTGCATTCGTCTCGTATGTTTTTCCTTTTTATCAAGGAATTTAAGCCATCAACTCAAAAATCTGTATGGCTTCAGCTTCTTTTACCATGGACAGTGTGGATTAGTTTATTGTTTATTATGGGTCCTGCAAAATGGTTTTTTGCTTATGTTATTCCATTATTAATTGCAAACGCTATTGTAATGGGATATATCGCAACAAATCACCGTTTGAATCCAATTGTTCCTGTAAACGATCCGCTTGCAAACTGTTTATCGGTAACAGTGCCGCGCTGGGTAGACGTATTACATTTTAACTTTTCATATCATACAGAACATCACTTGTTCCCAGGTATGAGCTCGAAATACTATCCATTAGTAAAAGAGAAAATTAAAGAAATGTGGCCGGAGCGCTATCATGAAATGCCGATGGGGAAAGCATTAGCTGCGCTTTGGAATACACCGCGTGTGTATTATCAAGGTAGTGAGTTAGTTGACCCGCATAAGGCGCATGTATATGGCTCTTTAGGGAATGGGTTAGATCCTGCGAATATTGAATATCGCCAGGAAAAGATAGAAGATTCAAAAGTTGTGAAGAACGGCTAAAATATAAGTTTTAAGTATGATATAAAAGCCCCCTTTTTTAGGAGGACGAGAGCACCTGGCCGTGTTTAGAAGCGGTCAGGTTTTGCTTTGTATTGCAACGATATATAATATAGAACCTTCATGTTTTTTATAGAATGATAAAAGCACGAGCTCGTAGAGAGTTCGTGCTTTTTACATAGGAATCTCTTTTTGTTTCCCGGCTTGTGTGTAATTCGTATTTTTTCGTGCTAATTTTTTTTCAAGAAGATGTACAAAGTACGTGAAGAGAAGGACAAGCGAAAGGTAATAGACGCTGACAATCATATATGTGTCGAGCTGCTGAAAGTTTGCGGCAGCTTCAGAAAGCCCAGTGCCCCATAGTTCTGACATTCCTACATAAGCAACGAGAGAGGAGTCTTTTAAACCAATAATAAACTGATTGCCAAGCGGCGGAAGCGATAAACGGAACGCTTGTGGCAAAATAATTCGCCGCATTGCTAATGGATATGCCATTCCTAAAGAGCGGGCTGCTTCAAGTTGACCGCGGTCCACGGATTGAATAGAGCCTCTAAAAATTTCTGTAATATAAGCACCGTTATGGACAGCAAGAGCAATTGCCCCTGCCCAAAAAGGCGATAATACAATAATAGATGTAATTCCAAAATAGAGGATCATAATTTGTACAACTAGCGGTATCCCGCGAATAATTGCAATGTATACATGGGCGATTCCATTTAAGACTTTACTATTGGAAATACGAAAAAAGGCAAATAATAATCCAATTAAGCATCCAAGTAATAAGGACGTTATGGTTAGTTGCAGTGTAATGACAACTGCTTTTAGGAACGTTGGATATGTAGATATGAAAATATCAATCATCGTTATCACCTCTATATCGTTTTTTTTACTATGGTAACCATGCCCCACTGAAAGATGTGGGGCACTATTTGTAAAAAATCTAGTAACTACTCAGCCATACATTTCATTTAGAAGTTTGGTAAGGGATATGATTCCAGCGAAAATACGTCCTTTATTACTTATAATTGCTGCCATGAAGATAAAAATGGACCTACACCTCGCTGTCTTTCTTTGTTTTAAAGCTTTGCGCGTGGCAGGAAAAGGCACTGACCGCTCCTATACATAGCCAGGCCCTCCTAGACCATTTAAAAAAATGCTTTTCTGCCTTTTTTTCATAGAGTGACTGAGTAGTTATAAGATCTATTTCTCTTTCTCACCTAAAATGTTACGGCCAAACCACTTTTTACTGATTTTTTCATAGGTGCCGTCTTGAATGATTTCATCCAGTGCTTTATTTAATTTCTGTAGTAATTCTTTGTCGTCTTTCCGAACAGCAATGGCCATTTCATCAAGGGATAATGGTTTTCCAGCGTCTTTTATATTTGCTTTTCCTTCTTTCATCATGCGAAGACCTACCATTTGATCTGTTACAACAGCATCAATTCGTCCTGGTTCTAAGTCCATAAGAGCGGTAATATCACTATCGTATTCGGTAATTTGGTCTGTTTGTTTGGCAATAAGTGTTTTGAATGTACTTGCTTTCACAACACCTACTTTTTTTCCTTTTAAATCTTCAGCGGAGGAGATGGATTTGTTCGTTTTTGTAACGAAAATTTGGGCGCCGGAACGATAATACGGATTTGTAAAGTTAACTGCTTTTAGACGATCTTCTGTGATGGCCATACTTCCTAAAATCACGTCATATTTTTTTGCTTGCAATCCTTGGATTAATGTTTCCCAAGGATTTGTGACAGGAACAGCCTTCATGTTCATTTTCTTAGCAAGAGCTTCACCGATTTCGACGTCAAAACCGACAAGCTTACTATTTTCTTTATAGTTAAATGGTTTATACAAGCCGCTCATTGCGTAGCGAAATTCTTTCTTTCCATCAGTTGATGAAGTACTACTTTCTTTACTACAGGCTCCTAATAATAAAGAAGCGCATAATGTAATCGCCGCGATCATTTTAAACATATTTCGCTTCATAAAAGCACCTCCATTTTTTATAAAATGTTTCGTAAAAATTGCTTCGCACGCGGATTTGCCGGAGCGGTGAAAAATTGTTCTGGGGCTGCATCCTCTACGATTTGTCCGTCATCCATAAAAATAATGCGGTCAGCTACTTCACGGGCAAATCCCATTTCATGCGTGACGATAATCATCGTCATACCTTCTTTGGCGAGGTCTTTCATAACTTGTAGTACTTCTCCGACGAGTTCAGGATCGAGGGCTGAGGTAGGTTCATCGAATAACATAATTTTTGGATTCATTGCGAGTGCTCTTGCAATAGCAATTCGCTGTTTTTGACCACCAGATAAAAGATCGGGTGTTACATTCGCTTTATCTTTCAATCCAACCTTTTCTAGTAATTCGTAGGCAATGTTTGTTGCTTTTATTTTATCTAACTTTTTGACGTGAATAGGAGCTTCAATGATGTTTTCTAATGAGGTCATATGAGGAAATAAGTTGAAATGTTGAAAAACCATACCGACATTTTCACGGACTTTGTTTAAGTTTGTATGTTTCAGATGAATTTGTTCTCCCTGTATCGAAACTTCTCCATTATCATACACTTCCAGGAAGTTTAAACAGCGGAGTAATGTACTTTTCCCTGAACCACTCGCACCGATTAAGACAACAACTTCCTTTTCTTCTACGTGTAAATTGACGTTTTTTAATACGTGTAAAGACCCAAAGGATTTTGTAAGATTTTGAACTTGTATCATGCATCCCCCTCCAACGAAATATAGATGTATAAAAATAACTTATTTCTGTTAATTAGTCATAAATTGTCAAATTCCTTTATTTTTGTAAAAAAATCAAAAGGCTATCGGTTGTCGCATATAAATAGAAAACAGGAAAATTTGTTATTTTTGAAAGTAGAAGTGAAGAATAACTCGACTAATAGTATTTATATAGAAAGTTTAGATGTGATGAGGATGAAAAGAAAAATGAGGAATTAAAACGAAGAAGAAAAAGCGATTAAATTGTCAAATTTAGAGAGCATATGTGAAGCCCTAGAATGTTAACCAGGTGACATTCTAGATTATAAGAACTTAAATCGAGGGGAATATATCACGATGCCCTCTCAAGCTAAGAACGTAATAAAACAACCTTTTCAAAAAGGGTGATGACATAAGCCTCAAAAGCACAAGTCAACATAAAGTAATGAATTAAAGTTTATATACGTAAAAGGCTTTCGGTTATTAAAAAACAATTTCATTAATTATCGTAATGCCTCTTATCAGCAGCCAAGGTGTGCAACAACTAAAAAAGGTCCCTTAGACGCGTTATAAAGGGACCTTTTTTAGTTTTCATAGTTGTTTATAAAAATTCATCTCATGTTTTGTGAAATTCTAAGTTGATGAGCATGATGCGAACCTTAGATTGTTATTTCAATTTGATTTCCTTCTGGATCACTTACTACACTTTCATAGTATCCATCGCCAGTAAAACGAGGTTCACTTAATATAGGATAGCCAGCTTCTCTTAATGTTCCCGTTAATTGATTTACGTTATTCTTGTTTCCGGCAGAAAAGGCTAAATGAGCATATCCAGTAACTTCATTTTTCGGTTTATTCTTTACTCCTTTCTTTCGCATAATTTCTATACGTGCCCCCGTTTCAAATGTAATAAAATAAGATTCAAATTGTTTTGTTTCATTACGATATAAATTATTAGCTTTACCTTTAAAATATTTAGTATAAAATGAGCGCATTAATTCTAAATCATTTACCCAAATAGCTATATGTTCAATCTTCATTATCTTCACCTTTCAATTCAAAGTCTTATTTTGATTTTCTTATAAAAGAAGGAAATCAAAAAATGCCATAAGTGGAAAATTAAATTTCTAATCCAAAAAAATTGTTCGTTTTTTTACACTTGGGGGCAAGGGATTTTCTCAAGTTGATGGGCATGATAATTAAGGGAGTAATTCTTTTATTTCGATACTAATCACGTATATCTCTTAAGAATTTACTCGCAGGGACTTTTATTTTCTTTTTATTTATTAAAGCCATATTTAAGATTATAAAACTTAATTAAGACTAATAAACAAATTTTATATGTTTAACCTTTATGGTTTTGGTCTAATTCTTTAATAAAGGATAATTGCTTAGTTCCTAATAATTGTATACCAATTATTAGCATTAGCATTATGAACATGATGCTGGCAAAAAACCAAAAAGAAATATGGACAGGATAAGTATCCATGCTGTGTCCAATCATAACAGGGATTACGGATCCGCCAAATCCGTTCATAGCTAATAATATACTAGTTGTTTTTTCTGTCTGACCTGGAAAATATTTATTGGTAATAATTAAAGCAATAGCAAACATTGCTGCCATACATAAACCTAGTAAGAAGCAAAGAAAGAAGCCAATCCAAATATTGTTATTTAATCCGAAGGCTATAAGAACTAATAAGCCCCCAATATTTATAAATAGTAAGAAAGAATTATAGGTAAATTTTTCTGAAATGCTCCCCGTTAATGCACGTCCTATTACCATTGCTAGCCAATAAATTGTTACAGTCACGGTGGCCAGTGAATTTGAAATACCCCATTCCTCTCTAAATATTGAAGGTAAAAAATGAACAATAGATACCTCACTCCCACCATAACAAAAGAAATAGATGGCTGAAAATATAATAATGGGAACGGTCTTTTTTGTGTAAGAACTGATCTTCTGATTAATGGGGGAGGCATCCTTTTTATTTTTAATAAGATACCCATTAATTGTGCCAAAAGATGCGAGTTTCCAACCAAGCATAACAAGAAAAGAAGAAATACCTAAGAGGAAGAATGCATATTCCCAGATACCGTTACTTATTAGAAAGCTAGAAAAAAGAGGCATGAATAGTGCTCCCAGTCCAAATGCAACTTCTAGTTTTCCCATTGCCATAGCTTGTTTTTCTTGGAATGTTACTAAAATAATAGTACCGATACAAGATTCGGCTAATCCAGCACCATATCCTGCTAATGCAACGAGAGGGAAGAGCAAATGCCAATCTGGTAAAAAAAATATAAATAATTCAAGGCTAATTAGAAATAATCCAATGACTACAACATGCTTCCTCCCTAGTTTCTGAACTAAAAAGGGCATGCTAATTACCCCAAGCAGAAAACCAATGAATTGACTAAAAATAAGTACACCGCCATTACTATAGTTTTGTTTATAGTGAGTTAATATTTCAGGTAGCAGTGCACCAATGACAACTAAAGTAAATGCAATTATCATGTAAGAAAAAAAGCTAATCCATAACAAACGATTTTTCAATTATACCGCCTCCTTAGTAACAAGCATATTTTGATAAGATTGTGAAACTAATACGGTTAATTATTTAACAATTTCTAATTATACTAAAAAATAACAAAATATTTTAATTATTTTATCGATTGTAACTTTCTCAATATGTTTACGTTATTTTAACTTGTGATGGAATAATTTACAGTATATTATAATTTTGTTATTTAATAACATTTTTAAAGTTGTAGCACTTATGAGATGCAATCATACTCAACTATTGGTTCGTTAGGAGGGCCCCCTAACGTAATGAGTGTGCTCATGATTATTATTTTGACATTAATAAAATAATAGGAGTGTTGTAAAGATGAATGGAAAAGTTAAAAATCCAACAAGTCCTGATAGCCTTTACTATAAAGTTGATGATGTTGTTATGGAGAGAGGCGAAGGAATCTATCTTTATGATCAGGATGGGAGTAAATATTTTGACTGTGCATCAGCTACATTTAACTTAAATTTGGGCTATAGCAACAAAGAGGTAATTGATGTAGTGAAAAATCAAATGGATAATCTTATACACGTTACTTCTTCGTATCAGACAGATGCTGTAAACACATTAGCACAAAAACTTGTTGAAATCGCTCCTAGTAATCTAACAAGGGTACACCCAAAGGTTAGCAGTGGTTCAGCAGCGAATGAGGGTGCTATTAAAATGGCACAATATAATACTGGTAAACGTGACGTTATATCTTTATTTCGAAGTCATTTGGGACAAACTTACATGATGTCAGCACTTTCAGGTAATGCTTTTCGAAGAGAACCGTTTCCACCTCAATTTTCATTTGGGTTACAAGTTCCAGACCCTTATTGCTTACGTTGTTTTTATAATCAAAAATCAGATTCTTGTGGCATGTTATGTGTTGAAAGAATTAACGATTTTATTGAATATGCCAGCACAGGAAATGTTGCTGCAATTATAGTTGAACCGATATCCGGTAATGGCGGGAATATAGTTCCTCCTAAAGGCTATTTTCAAGCACTGAAAAAGTTATGCGAAGAGCGTGATATTGCATTAATTTTTGATGAGATACAAACTGGATTTGGCAGAACAGGTAAAATGTTTGCTGCTGATTACTTTGATGTCCAGCCAAATATGATGACTGTAGCAAAAGGGTTAGGTGGAACCGGATTCCAAGTAGCGGCAATTCTTACTGAGGAAAAGTATGGAGGTATGCCTGGACATCATCACTCATTTACGTATGGTTCGAATGTAATGGCCTCTGCAGCAGCATGTACTACAATTGAAATTCTACAAAGACCTGGTTTCTTAGAAAATGTAACTGTGGTGGGGAATTATATCATGGGGCGTTTAGAGGGAATGAAAGAGAAATTTAAGTTTATTGGAGATGTAAGAGGAGTCGGGTTAATGATTGGGGTTGAAATTGTGAAAGATAACAATGAACCTGATGTTGAGCTGACTAATCATATTGCCAAACGTGCTATGGATCACGGCATAATTATTAGAACATCAAGATATGGCAATGGAAATGTATTTAAAGTTCGTCCACCTCTTACTATTACTTTGAGTGAAGCAGAAGAACTATGCTATAGATTAGATAGACTACTGGAGGAAATAAAATGAAAAACTACATTATTGAGTTGGGGAAATACGTATACAATCAAATAAAAAATCAAAAGGGAACTTTAAAGAACCGCATAGTAAATGGGTACTCACCGGGTGGAGATGCCCAATTTAATATTGACGAAGCAGCAGAAAAAGCAGTTCTTGATTATATATTAGAAAAAAAAGAGCCTGTTGTATTTTATACCGAGGATGGTGGATTGAAAACTTTTGGGGAGAATCCAGAATACATCCTAATTATAGATCCAATTGATGGTACTCGTCCTGCAGCAGCAGGTTTGGAAATGTCATGTATATCAATTGCATTAGCGAAGTACAAAGATAATGCGAAAATTAAAGATATTGAATATGCTTTTTTAATGGAACTTAAAACAGGAAATTATATGTACGGTGATATTTTTTCGAATTCGATAGAATTTGAAGGATATAATAGCCAATTACCAAATTTAAGCCAAGACAAAGAAATTAAAAATATGTTTTGGAGTTTTGAGTTTAACGGTCATCCTACTAAATTAATGATAGAATCCTATGGTCATTTAATTGATGAATCTGCAAACAATGGCGGAGTATTTATATTTAATAGCGCGTCATATTCTATTTCAAGGATTATTACAGGACAGATGGATGCATATGTTGATATTGGAAACAGACTGCTTAAAGATTCCCCAGAATTATTAGATGATTTCCAAAGAGTAGGAAATGGTCAGGTATTACATTTATTTCCATATGATATAGCCGCAAGCGTATTTTTAGCAAAAAAGGCAGGAGTAATGATTACTGATGCATATGGGAAATCTTTAGATGAAACATTGTTAACAGACCTTAGTTATAGTAATCAACAGTCATGTATAGCGGCTTCTACCAAAGAATTACACCAAAATCTATTGGAACAAATTAATTGGAAACGGAGCGAAAAAAAATATGAAGGCATTGGTATGGACTGAAAATAAACAATTAGAATATAAGGAAGTAGAAGAGCCAAAAATACAAAAAAATAATGACGTAAAGGTCAAAATATATGGGACTGGAATATGTGGAACTGATCTAAATGTATTAAAGGGAAAAATGTATGCTGCACCAAACATGGTTATGGGGCATGAATCAGTTGGTGTAGTAGTTGAAGTAGGAGAAAACGTAAAAAATGTAAAGGTAGGGGATCGCGTAGTAATTGATCCTACTCAATTTTGCGGAAAATGTTATTTTTGTAGAAAAGGATTAACATGTTATTGCGAAGAATTTGATGATTGGCAATTGGGAATTGGTTCTCATGGAACATTTGGAGAATATTATGTTGGAGAAGATAGATTTATTTATAAATTGCCTGAATCAATGGAATGGGAAAGAGCAACTCTAATTGAACCTCTTGCTTGTGTTCTTAGTGTTATAGAAAAAGCAAACATAAAGCCCCATGAATCAGTTTTAGTCTTAGGATCAGGACCAATAGGGTTGTTAGTTCAATTAATTGTGCGAAAGCTTGCTAGAATTACAGTCGCAACAGAAATTGGTCATTTTAGAGCAGAGGCAGCAAAAAAAATAACTAAATATGTGTATCATCCTCAAGACCTGTCTTTAGAAGAGGTTCTTCGTATTAACCAGGGAAGAAAATTTGATGTAATTTTTGATGCGATAGGCAATCAACTTGAATGGGCATATCCACTGATTGAAAAGGGCGGGAGACTGATACCTATGGGGTTTGATGACACTTATGAGTTTACAGTCAAACCTTTTGAACTCTTATCAAAAGGCATTACAATTATAGGGACAGGGGAAGCTCATCACATGATGGAAAAAGCTTTGTCATGTGCAATAGATTTACCTGAATTATCAAGTTTAATTACAGATAAAGTACTACTTGAAGATTTTAATAGCGCTATTGGAGATCTAATAGGTATTGATCCAATTACTAATGAAAGAAAAGATATTCAGTCTATAAAGACTATCTTAGTCTCCGAACCTGGTGTTATATAACCGGTTAGAATAAAAATAGTAAAAAGAACCTAGCAAAAGGTTCTTTTTTTAGGTTTCTTTCATGGTAGTTGAACTGTATTTTATCTTTGATTGGTATAGCTTTGGAGCAATCCATATAATTAGTTGGTTCTTAATGAACTTTATAATTAACTAACAAAACGAGGGTAAGCAACGGAGCTTACTTTGAAAGAAGCGACAGAAAATATTATGGAAGTAGCAATCTCTGAAGAAATCCCAGCAAGAACACAGGAATTTGTTTGTGTAATGATGAAACAATCTGAAAATATGATATGATCAGCTATCAAGAGATTTAGAGAAACGCGCAGTAGAATTAAAAAAGACAATTGCGCAGTTTATGGTATAGGGAAGAATGAGGATTGTTCTTCCTTTTTATTTTGTTGGAAGTGTATCAAATTTTGATACATTATATAGAAAAGTAAAAATATGAACGTTTCCGTAACATTTACCTCTATCCCTTTTAGATGGAAATTATAGCAAGATATAATAAAGCTATAATATTAGAGGGAGTGTCTTTCATGAAAAAAGAGAAAAGACAACAACTAATTAAACAATTGGTGAGAGAGAATGAAATAGATAGACAAGAAAAATTGGTAGAGTTGTTAGAGGAACGGGGGGTATCTGTTACACAAGCAACGATTTCTCGAGATATTCATGAATTAAATGTAGTAAAGGGATCTTCGGCAAAAGGACAAGTTATATATAAGATTTTTACAGACGAGAAGAGGAGGGCAGATATACAGTTAAAGAAAAAGTTAAAAGAAGTTGTTATACAAATCGATTATATAGAACAGATGACTATTATTAAAACTTTGCCTGGGAATGCTCATGTTATTGGGGCCTTATTAGATGAACTAGATTGGAAAGAAAAAATAGGATGTATATGTGGGAATGATACATGTCTTGTAATTTCTGGATCAAAAGTAGAAAGGGAGATTTTAAAAGATAGATTGAATTTGATTATGTAGGTACAAATTAAAAAACGATATTAAGATTCCGTTCTTTTTAGGTAACGGATATATAAAGTGAAACTTTAATCAGTGGGGGTTTTTTCATCCCCCACTGATTATCAGCCCTCACCAATCGGGCTTTTACGGGCAGTTTATCTCCTACCTAACTTCTTAAGAAAAGCGGAAGCGGCTCGTTCAGAATCGCAGGACGCCCACGCCCCTGACAGAGAGGCGCTTTTTGCCTCGTCCGAGGGGGCGAAACGGCCGGAGATTCTAGCCGCTAGAGCTGGACAATGCTTTCGCCAAATTTTGAGGTGGGAGTATTACTGCCCACGAATAGCGGGATAAAATGAATACATAAATGAGAGGGCTGTTTCTAATGAATGTTAGAACAGCCTTTTTGTTTATATTGAGGTTTATGCAAATGCGAGATAAAAAATTTTTAATAAAAATAGGAGGCTATTATACAGCTAATATGCGTGATATTTCACCTTATTAGTTAATTATGAAGTGAAATATCTTATAAAAATACAATTACATATCGTTTTTAAAAAATAATTTGTGAAATATTCCACTTAGTAATGTTAGCGTTTTCACAAATCTGTATATGCATTCCGTTTATTATGTATTTGTAGACAACAAACAAATTTAAAAGGAGGTACAACAAATGAAACATCCGATCCATGTTACTTCAGAAATTGGAGAATTAGAAACGGTTTTACTAAAGCGTCCTGGTAAAGAAGTGGAGAACTTAACGCCAGATTATTTGCAACAATTATTATTTGACGATATTCCATATTTACCAATTATTCAAAAAGAGCATGATTATTTTGCGCAAACGTTACGCAATCGGGGTGTTGAAGTTCTTTATTTAGAAACACTAGCAGCTGAGGCGTTAGCTGATAAAAAACTTCGTGAAGAATTTGTTGATCGTATTTTAAAAGAAGGACAAGCTGATGTAAACGGTGCGTATCATAATTTAAAAGAATATTTACTTTCCTTTTCAAATGAAGAAATGATTCAGAAGATTATGGGGGGCGTACGGAAAAACGAAATTGAAGCTAGTAAAAAGACCCACCTGTATGAATTTATGGAAGATCATTATCCATTTTATTTAGATCCAATGCCAAATCTATATTTTACTCGTGACCCAGCAGCTAGTATAGGTGGCGGTTTAACAATTAACAAAATGAGAGAACCAGCACGGAGACGTGAATCATTGTTTATGGAATATATCATTAAACATCATCCACGCTTTGCGAGTCACAATGTACCAGTTTGGTTAGATCGCGATTATCAGTTTCCAATTGAAGGCGGCGATGAGCTGATCTTAAATGAAGAAACAATTGCGATTGGCGTATCGGCTAGAACATCGGCTAAAGCGATTGAACGTTTAGCGAAAAATTTATTTAGTCGTCAAAATAAAATTAAGAAAGTACTAGCAATAGAGATTCCAAAATGTCGTGCATTTATGCATTTAGATACAGTATTTACAATGGTTGATTATGATAAATTTACAATTCATCCAGCTATTCAAGGTCCAGAAGGAAATATGAATATTTATATTCTGGAAAAAGGAGAGAGTGAAGAAGTTCTTAAAATTTCACATCGTACTTCTTTAACTGAGGCTTTAAAAGAAGCATTAGGTTTGAGTGAATTGGTACTTATTCCTTGCGGAGGAGGAGATGCGATTGCTTCTGCTCGTGAACAATGGAACGACGGATCTAACACACTAGCAATCGCACCAGGCGTAGTTGTTACATATGATCGTAACTATGTATCCAATGCTTTATTACGAGAGCATGGTATTGAGGTTGTGGAAGTATTAAGCTCAGAATTGTCTCGCGGCCGTGGGGGTCCACGTTGTATGAGTATGCCGATTGTCCGAAAAGATATTTAATTTAAATAGAGAAGAAAGTAGGGATGAGTGATGATGATGACAAAACCAAACTTAAAAGGAAGAAGTTTTCTTGCTGAAAAAGATTTTACAGAGGAAGAATTATTATATCTTATTGATTTAGCGGCAGAATTAAAAGAGAAAAAGAAAAATGGTATCCCGCATCATTATTTAGAAGGTAAAAATGTTGCCCTACTATTTGAAAAAACCTCAACTCGTACCCGTTGTGCATTTACAGTAGCATGTACAGATTTAGGGGCAAGTCCTGAATACTTAGGTAAAAATGATATTCAGCTAGGAAAGAAAGAATCTGTTGAAGATACAGCAAAAGTGTTAGGACGTATGTTTGACGGTATTGAATTCCGTGGATTCTCCCATGCAACAGTAGAATCACTAGCGAACAATTCAGGTGTACCAGTATGGAACGGCTTAACAGACATGTGGCATCCGACACAAACACTTGCTGATTTGTTAACAATAAAAGAGCACCTCGGAGAATTAAAGGATAAGAAGCTCGTCTATGTCGGCGACGGACGTAATAATGTCGCAAATAGCTTGTTAGTTGGCGGCTCAATGGTCGGAATGGAAGTGCACATTTGTACCCCAGAATCATTATTCCCAGCACAGGAAATCGTTGATATCGCGAAACAATATAGTGACCGGGTAATGGTAACGAGCAACGTAGAAGAAGCTGTTGCAGGTGCTGATGTTATTTATACAGATGTATGGGTATCTATGGGCGAAGAAGATAAATTTGCTGAACGTATTGAACTTCTTACTCCATATCAAGTGAACATGGAAATGATTAAAAAGACCGGAAATGAAAATATGATTTTCTTACATTGTTTGCCTGCATTTCATGATGTAGAAACATTGTATGGAGAGGAAATATATGAAAAATATGGCATAAAAGAAATGGAGGTAAGTGACGAAGTATTCCGCAGTAAGCATTCAAAAGTATTTGATCAAGCGGAAAATAGAATGCATACAATTAAAGCGGTTATGGCAGCTACTTTAGGAAATATGGAATAAAGAAGGAGGAGATTCCTCCTTCTTTATCCCTCTATTGGTAAAAGTTTCACTGTATTCCTATCTGATAAAAGAGAGGTGAGTGTAGTGGGGGACGAAAAAAAATTAGGACTGTTTACTTTGACCGCTCTTGTTGTAGGCTCGATGATTGGTGGCGGAGCATTTAACTTAGCGAGTGATATGGCAAAGGGTGCAGGTGCAGGGGCAATTATTATTGGATGGATTATAACAGGTATCGGAATGGTTTCTCTTGGATTATCATTTCAAAATTTAACAGTGAAAAGACCGGATTTAGATGGTGGAATTTTTAGTTATGCAAAAGCTGGGTTTGGTAATTTTATGGGGTTTAATAGTGCCTGGGGATACTGGTTATCCGCTTGGCTCGGAAATGTAGCTTACGGTACGCTGTTATTTTCCTCAATAGGTTATTTCATTCCTGCCTTTGAAGGGGGACAAAATGTAGCATCCATTATTGGAGCAAGTGTATTACTTTGGTGTGTTCATATGATGATTTTACGGGGTGTACACTCAGCAGCACTTGTAAATTTAGTCACAACAATTGCAAAGTTAGTACCTGTCTTTGTATTTATTATTGTCGGGATATTTGCTTTTCATATTGATATTTTCGTAGATGGATTTTGGGGGCAAGGTGCTACTTTCTCTTGGGCGGATGTAGGAAGTCAAGTAAAAAGTACAATGCTTGTCACACTTTGGGTATTTATTGGGGTAGAAGGAGCTGTCGTCTTATCAAGTCGTGCAAAAAGTCGAAGTGATGTTGGGAAAGCAACTGTTATTGGATTAATAGGAACTCTCATTATATACATTCTTCTGACATTATTATCATTAGGAATTATGAAGCAGGCGGACGTTGCGAATTTGAAAAATCCAGCAATGGCCTATTTATTTGAAAGCGTTGTCGGAAAATGGGGGGCTATCTTTATTAACTTAGGTTTAATCATTTCTGTATTAGGTGCTTGGTTAGGCTGGACGTTGCTAGCATCTGAAATTCCTTATTTAGCTGCAAAAGACGGCGTATTTCCAAAATGGTTTGGGAAGGAAAATAAAAATAAGGCTCCTGTCAATGCATTATGGTTAACAAATGGTCTGATTCAAGTTTTCTTATTGACATTTGTTGTTTCAGATCAAGCTTACCATTTTGCATTTTCACTCGCTTCTTCGGCGATTTTAATTCCTTATGCTTTTTCAGCATTCTATCAATTTAAGTATAGTTTGCAGTCCGGGGAGAAAGATCGTACAAGAAATATTGTCATTGGTTTAGTTGCGAGTATGTATGGGATTTGGTTAATTTATGCAGCAGGTTTAAATTATTTATTGCTGACTATGACATTATATGCACCAGGAATTTTTATCTTTTATAAAGTTCAAAAGCAAACAAATCAAAAACAAATCTTTACTCGTGTCGAGCTTATTTCTTCGGTAATTATCGGAATTTTAGCACTGTTTGCAATTTATCAATTGGCTACAGGCGGTATTACTCTTTAAAAAAACTCTTTTGAAAAGAAATAGGAGGGTTACAAGATGACAAGAAGAAAAATCGTCGTTGCATTGGGCGGAAATGCAATCCAATCTGGAGATGCTACTGCACAGGCACAACAAGAAGCGTTAGAAAGAACGGCAGAACAATTGGTTAAAATCATGGAAAATAATGTAGACGTTGTCATTGCACACGGGAATGGTCCACAAGTAGGTAACATCTTATTGCAGCAAAAAGCAGCGGAAACGGACAAAACACCTGCTATGCCACTAGATACTTGCGGGGCAATGAGCCAAGGAATGATTGGGTATTGGATGGAAAATGCAATTGAAAAGGCTTTGAAAAAACGGGGTATCGAAAAAGATGTAGTAACGGTGATCACGCGGGTTGAGGTGGATAAGGATGATGAGGCATTCGAAAATCCAACAAAACCAATTGGTCCCTTTTATACAGAAGAAGAAGCACGAAAGTTAATGGAGACAACAAAAGCTACGTTTAAAGAAGATGCAGGACGTGGCTGGCGGCGTGTTGTACCATCGCCAAAACCGGTAAGTATTCACGAGCATAAAGTGATTAATGCATTAGTGGAGGACGGTGATATTGTCATTGCTGTTGGAGGCGGAGGCATCCCTGTTATTGACTCGAAAGATGGATTAGTAGGAACGGAGGCTGTTATTGATAAAGATTTTGCTGCTCAAAAATTAGCTGAATTAGTAGATGCTGATATTCTCGTCATTTTAACTGCAGTTGATTATGTGTATGTAAACTTCAATACGCCAACTGAGAAAAAATTAGAGAATGTTACAGTTGCTGAACTAGAGAAATATATACAAGAAAATCAATTTGCACCTGGAAGTATGCTTCCGAAAATTGAAGCAGCTATTAACTTTGTGAATACAGATCCAAAACGAAAAACGATTATTACTTCATTAGAAAAAGTATATGAAGCGTTAGAAGAAAATGCGGGAACCATTATTTCAAAGTAAGAGTTATAAATATTTGAACAGAAAGGGAATGAAGTGACAGGCTTCATTCTTTTTCTGTTCAAGTAAGTTCATAAAGTATTCATGATAAAGGAAAAAAATTAACGCTTTATTATGATAAGATAATTTTGAAAACGCTTTCCTTATACTACATAACAATTACAGACCCTCACCTCAAGATGAAAAGAGAAGCAAAAAAAAATAGGCGGAGGATGAAGAATCCTAAGCTGATGGAAGTTTCACTTTATAGAAAGAGAGAGGACATTTCATGCAAAAACGTAATATAGTTGAAGATTTAAGGAAATTTGAATTATTTGCTGACTTAACAGATACGAAATTAAAAAGTCTAGCACAGTTTGTGTATTGGCGAACCTATAAAAAGGGTCAATATTTATTTTTAGAAGGTGATTCAAGAGAAAGAATTTACTTTATGTTAGATGGATTTGTCAAATTAGAGCGAGTGAATCAAAGCGGAAATTTCTTATATGAAGATTACGTAAAGCGTTTTTCCATTTTTCCTTATTGTGGTATGTTTACAGATGCGTCATATAATTATACGGCTATAGCAATGACGGACGTTGATGTGTACTATATTCCCACTTCTATTTTTGAGGATATGGTGAAATCGAATCGACAGCAGCTCATGCATATTGTTCAGGAACTGTCTTCTATACTGAAAATAAATGAAAAGCGTGTCCAAAATATTACTACTCCAAATGCACAAGACCGCGTTATACAAACATTAGGTTACTTGATGAACGATTTAGGAGAAGAAGCGGGAAAAGAAATTTTAATTTCATGTCCTCTCACAACCATTGAAATTTCTAAAATATCCGGGACATCTCGCGAGACTGTTAGCGGGGTATTAAAGCAACTAAAAAATGATTGTATTGTTACAATTCTAGATAAAAAAATCACAATACATAATCCGGCTTATTTTGAAGAAAGTGCGATGTGAAAAATTAGATAGTAGGGAAATGAGTAATAATATTAATGAAGTTAATTATTAACTATATAGTCTATTGAAGTTCTTTATATGTGTATAAAGAACTTTTTTCACGTTATCCAATATAAGGATTTTAAGTTGGAAGCAGCAAATTATAACCGCTATTTGGATAAAATTTTCACTTTGTTTCAGACTAATCATACACATATATTTAGTACGAATGTAAAAATTTATCGTTGCAAACTCTGTATATTTTGATATGATAGTGTTACGAAAACGTTTGCATAACAAAATTGTGCAAAAGGAGAGATGAGATTATGAACAAAACGTGGTGGAAAGAAGCTGTAGCTTATCAAATTTATCCGCGCAGTTTTATGGATTCAAACGGTGATGGTATCGGTGATTTACAAGGTATGATTTCAAAGTTAGACTATTTGAAAGATCTAGGCATTGATGTAATTTGGATTTGCCCAATGTATAAATCACCAAATGATGATAACGGTTATGATATTAGTGATTATCAAGATATTATGGACGAATTTGGTACGATGGCTGATTTTGATGAACTATTAGCAGAAGTGCATAAACGTGATATGAAGCTAATTATTGATTTAGTTATTAATCATACAAGTGATGAGCATCCGTGGTTTATTGAATCGCGTTCTTCTAAAGATAATCCAAAGCGTGATTGGTATATTTGGCAGGATGGAAAAAATGGGAAAGAACCGAATAACTGGGAAAGTATTTTTAACGGATCTGCTTGGGAGTACGATGAAACAACGGACCAATATTACTTACATCTGTTCTCACGTAAGCAACCAGATTTAAACTGGCAAAATGAAGAAGTGCGCGAGACTTTATATAGTACGGTGAATTGGTGGCTTGATAAAGGAATTGATGGCTTCCGTGTTGATGCGATTAGTCACATTAAGAAGGAAGAAGGATTTAAGGATATGCCGAATCCGAAAGGGTTAAAGTATGTGCCTTCTTTCGATAAACATATGAATGTAAATGGCATTCAGCCACTTTTAGAAGAGTTAAAAACAAACACGTTTGCCAAGTATGATATTATGACTGTCGGCGAAGCAAATGGTGTGAAAATTGAAGATGCTGAGCTTTGGGTTGGAGAAGAGCAAGGGAAGTTTAATATGGTATTTCAATTTGAGCATTTAAGCTTATGGGATGCAGAAAAGAAAAAAGATCTCGATGTTGTAGGGCTTAAAAAAGTGTTAACAAAGTGGCAAAAAGGGTTAGAAAATAAAGGTTGGAATGCGCTATATATTGAAAATCATGATAAACCTCGTATTGTTTCTACTTGGGGTGATGACAAACAATATTGGCACGAAAGTGCAACAGCTTTAGGAGCAATGTATTTCTTTATGCAAGGTACGCCGTTCATTTATCAAGGACAAGAAATCGGGATGACGAATGTTCAGTTCCCGCGTATTGAAGACTATGATGATGTGGCGATTAAGAACTTATATCGTCAAAAGATTGAAGAGGGAGTACCTCATCAAGAAATTATGGAGATTATTTGGGCATCTTGCCGCGATAACTCACGTACACCGATGCAGTGGAGTAACGAAGAAAATGCTGGTTTTACAACAGGTACACCTTGGTTTGGAATGAATCCAAATTATAAAGAAATTAATGTAGACGCGCAGCAAACAGACGCAAATTCTATTTTAAATTTCTATAAAAAGATGATTGTGCTGAAAAAAGAACATGAAGTGTTTACGTATGGCACGTACGATTTACTGTTAGAAGATCATCCGCAAATTTATGCGTATACACGTACGTTACATGATGAAAAAGTTGTTGTAATGAGCAATGTATCAAAGAGTGAAGCTGTATATGATGAGACTGCGTTCGAGCTAAAATGCAATCGTTTGCTTTTAAATAACTATGAAGTAGAAGAGCATGATGCAGTGACAACAATTAATTTAAAACCATATGAAACAAGGATTTATCGTGTTTATTAATAAAAAAAGATGCTTATATAGCATCTTTTTTTATATAAAAATTGTATTTTTAATAAAATTGTTATTGCAATATGAAAACGCTTTTATTAAAATAAATTTATGAAAACGATTGCGTAAAACGTTTTCGCGAGGGGAAATGCAATTATTATTTATACATGAGGGATTGTAATTTAGAAAAAGGAGGAACAAAAAAATGAAAAAACTTGCATCTTTTGATTTTTGGCAAAAGTTCGGAAAAGCTTTATTAGTAGTAGTAGCGGTTATGCCAGCTGCTGGTTTAATGATTTCCATCGGTAAATTAATTGGTATGTCTGCGGGCGATGTATCTGCCGTGCAAATAATTGCTAGAGTTATGGAAGATATCGGTTGGGCAATTATTGTAAACTTAAACATTTTATTCGCTGTAGCAATTGGGGGATCTTGGGCAAAAGATCGTGCGGGTGGTGCATTTGCAGCATTGCTAGCATTCGTATTAACGAACCGAATTACAGGAGCAATTTTTGGTGTAAACGCTGTAATGTTAGCGAGTTCAAAAGCAAAAGTATCTTCCTTATTAGCGGGAGATTTACTTGTAAAAGATTATTTCACTTCTGTTCTTGGTGCACCAGCACTTAACATGGGAGTTTTCGTAGGTATTATTTCAGGTTTCTTAGGAGCTACGCTATACAATAAATATTATAACTATAATAAATTACCACAAGCATTAGCTTTCTTTAACGGAAAACGTTTCGTACCATTTGTAGTAATTGTTGGTTCTACAATCACTGCTATTATTTTATCGTTCGTATGGCCATTCATTCAAAGTGGATTAAACGAATTTGGACGCTGGATTGCAGCTTCAAAGGATAGCGCACCAATTGTTGCGCCGTTTGTATATGGAACATTAGAACGTTTATTATTACCATTTGGATTGCATCATATGTTAACGATTCCGATGAACTACACAGCGCTTGGCGGATCGTACACAATCTTAACAGGTGCTAAGGCAGGACAAATTGTAGCGGGACAAGATCCATTATGGCTTGCATGGATTACAGACTTAAATAGCTTAATAACGAAAGGTGATATGAAAGCATATCACGATTTATTAAATAATGTTGTTCCAGCACGTTTCAAAGTAGGACAAGTTATCGGTTCAACTGCATCATTAATTGGTATCGCATTTGCGATGTACCGTAACGTAGATGTAGACAAGCGTCATAAATATAAACCAATGTTCTTCTCAGCAGCATTAGCAGTATTTTTAACTGGGGTTACAGAGCCGATTGAATTTATGTTTATGTTTATTGCCCCAGTATTATATGTTGTGTATGCGATTATCACTGGTGTAGCATTCGCATTAGCAGATTTAATTAATTTACGTATCCATGCATTTGGTTTTATTGAGTTATTAACTCGTACACCAATGATCGTAAAGGCTGGATTAACAAGAGATCTTATTAACTTCTTTGTTGTATCAGCTATCTTCTTTGGATTAAACTTTACAATCTTCAACTTCTTAATTAAAAAGTTCAATTTACCAACACCAGGACGTGCTGGTAACTACATTGAGAATGAAGATGGTGCTGAAGAAGCAGCAGTTAATGTGAAAGAAGGTTCATTAGCGACAGTGGTTATCGCGCTGTTAGGCGGGAAAAACAACATTGCAGATGTAGATGCTTGTATGACACGTTTACGTGTGACAGTAAAAGACTTAGATATCGTTGCAAAAGAAGCGGATTGGAAGAAGAACGGAGCGCTTGGCTTAATTGTAAAAGATAAAGGTGTACAAGCTGTGTATGGTCCAAAAGCTGACGTATTAAAGTCTGATATTCAAGATATTTTAGGGATATAAGAAATGAAATTATTAACCCTAAATTGTCATTCGTGGCAAGAAGATGAGCAACTTGCAAAGATTCATTATTTAGCAAAAATGATTCAAGAAAATGACTATGACGTCATCGCATTGCAAGAGGTAAGTCAGTCAATTACGGCTCAAAATATATCCGGTAACATGAAAGAAGATAATTTTGTCCGCTTATTACAAGTAGAACTAGAAAAGCTTGGCGCGGCAAAATATGACGCTGTATGGGACTTTGCTCATATCGGGTACGATGTGTATGAAGAAGGTTTAGCCATTTTAACAAAACATGCAATTCAAAAGAGTGATTCCTTTTTCGTATCAAACAGTACAGATACAACATACTGGAAAACAAGAAAAATTGTCAGTATAACTGTTTCTTATTACAACCAGCCGGTGACATTATATTCTTGTCATCTTGGCTGGTGGAATGACGAAGAAGAACCATTTCAAAATCAAGTCGATCATTTACTGCATCGTGTAGATAAAGATGAATTGTCGCTCTTAATGGGTGACTTCAATAACAATGCACGTTTGCAAAATGAAGGCTATGATTATCTCATGCAAAAGGGTTTATATGACACGTATCAATTAGCAAAGCAAAAAGATGAAGGAACAACTGTACAAGGAAAGATTGCTGGATGGGATGAGAATAAACAAAATTTACGTATCGACCTTATTTTAAGCAATCAACCTGTACAAGTTACTTCTTCCAAAGTAATTTTTAATGGGATAAACCGAGAAGTAATATCGGACCATTTTGGCGTTGAAGTTCAAATTAACATGTAATGAAAAGGCAACCACCGTGCAAAATACGGAATGGTTGCCTTTTTTATTACATTTCATATATAATCTTCAATATTGAACGTAAAACTAAAACGGTCAATTTGTTTGTATATTTCATGAAAAGTATCATATAATGATGTATACAGTTTTCAGGAGTGATAGGTCATTTCAGTTAAATTTTTCAAAAAACAATGTTATAATGGCGAAATGCATGTATGAATTCGGACGAAAGAAAAAACATATGATTAGGTGATTAATAAAATGAAACAAATATGGCGTATTTATACGACAGACATACGGAATGTAGCAAGGCACTGGGCTGCAATTGTTATCATCATAGGGCTTACGATTTTACCATCGCTCTATGCATGGTTTAATATTGAGGCCTCGTGGGACCCTTATGGAAGTACGAAAGATGTTCCTATCGCAATATCTAATGAAGACAAAGGTTCAAATTTACGAGGGAAAGACATTAATATAGGGGAAGAAGTCGTGAATTCCCTAAAAAACAATAAAAACCTCGGTTGGAAGTTTGTTGATAAAAAGGAAGCAATACATGGCGTGAAGCATGGCGAATATTATGCAAGTATTACCATTCCGAAAGACTTCTCAGAAAAAATTGCAACGGTATTAGATGATAATCCGCAAAAACCAGAAATTCAATATTATGTGAATGAAAAGGTAAATGCCATTGCACCAAAGATTACTTCAAAAGGCGCGTCCGGTATTGTTGAGGAAATAGGCAAAAACTTTGTCAAAACCGCAAATGGTGAGATTTTTAAAATCTTTAATGAACTTGGAATTGATCTAGAAACAAACTTACCAAGTATCGAAAAAGTAAAGGATCTCGTTTTCAAATTAGAAACGCAAATGCCAGAAATCAATAAAGTGGTAGATACAGCATTAACGGATGCTGGCACGGCGCAAGATCTTGTCAAAACAGCACAAGATACGATGCCAAAGGTTGAAAGTATCATTCATGATAGCCAGCAACTAACGAAAGATTTAGATTCGTTCTTTGCCGCAAATGATCAAACGCTGGATGAGGCACCAGCAGCTATTAAGAGAGACTTAACGTATGCGAAAAAAGCTGCTGATGGTACGGCGCAGATTACGGATTTATTAAAAGATCCATCGATGAATATAAATAAGGAAACGCTGAAAGAGAAAATTAAATCTGCGCAAAATACAGCAAATACAATAAAGGAAGTTTCGCAAAAGATTTCTGGTTATACAAATAAGGCAAGAGAAGAACTAAATAAAGTTGATCCGGCAAAGGTCAAGGAAAGTGTCGAAGGAATAGAGAAATTATCTGCATTTGGTATTGAACAAACTGAGTTACTCATGAAAATTGTGCAAAATTCTAACATTCCTCAAAAAGATGAGCTTATGAGTAACCTAACTGTCCTTAAGGAAGGGCTTACTACAATTAACGTAGATGCAAAAAAGGCAGTAGAAGCAGCGAATGATCCCGACAAGAATAAACGGACCATTGAAAATAATTTAAATCACATTGGTAGTGCAGCAAAACAGGTTGAAGGACTTACAGATAGTTTTATTAATGATACAAATAAAGCAATAAATATCATTGATAACGGTGTAGGTGATAAAGGAATTTTAGAGCCGATGAAACAAGGGCTATACGATGCTCAATCACAGTTTCAAAAGGGCATTAATTTGATAGATGACATTATTCCAGTGTTAAATGATGTAGATAAGCTTGCTGGTCATGCCGGAAAAACAACAAATATTCCTGATACTGTAGCGAATTTAAATGATGCAAAAGCAAAAATGCAAAAGGGAATTAATGCAACTAATAAGGCGCTTGATTTCATTAATAGCGGGAAACTACCATCAAAAGATGATATAGATGGTATAAATGCAGCTGCTAAAGATGCATCCAGCACATTAGGTGATATCTTAGCACGATATGACTCTGAAATTGTCCCAAGTTTCAACGATGCAATTGCTAAAACGAAAAAAATAAACAAAGATGCAGCGGATGTTTTAAATACAGCGAATCAAAGTCTACCTAATGTCAAAAAACTACTAGAAGATGCATCAAAAGGATTAACTGTTGGCAAAGAAGAAGCTGAAAAAATAAAAGCAGAGCTTCCTGAAGCTGAGAAGAAAATTAAAGAAATTGCTAATAAAATTCGCGAATTTGAATCAGAAGAAGATTTAAAAGACATCATTCGTCTATTAAAGCATGATGTAGAAAAACAAAGTGATTATTTCGCAAATCCAGTAAACTTAAAAGAGAATAAATTATACCCACTTCCAAACTACGGTTCAGCAATGTCACCGTTCTACACAGTGTTAGCATTATGGGTAGGGGCATTGCTCATGGTGTCATTATTAACAGTAGAAGTACATGAGGAAGATGCGGAATATAAAAGTTATCACATTTACTTCGGCCGTTTCTTAACATTCTTAACGATCGGTCTTGCTCAGGCATTTATCGTAGCGATGGGAGATATGTTCTTATTAGGCACGTATGTGGTTGATAAATTCTGGTTTGTCCTATTTAGCATGTTAATTGCTGGAGTGTTCGTTTGTATTGTATACTCACTTGTTTCTGTATTTGGAAACATCGGTAAATCCATGGCAATCGTGTTACTTGTATTACAAGTTGCTGGTTCAGGTGGAACATTCCCAATTCAAATGACGCCGAAGTTCTTCCAAATGCTATATCCATTCCTGCCGTTCACGTATGCAATTCGTATTATTCGTGAGACAGTAGGCGGTATGCTTTGGGATATTGTCTGGAAAGATCTTCTCGTATTATGTTTATGGGTAGGTGTAATGCTTATTATTGCACTAGTATTGAAAAAGCCAATTAATAAGTCGAGCGAAAAGTTTGTAGAAAATGCAAAAGGAAGTAAGATAATTCATTAATAATAAAGGTTCCTGCCGGTGGGTAGGAACCTTTTGTTTATGAGGAGCGTTGAGTATGTCGAACATCGTCGAAGAGTCTTTATATCATGTCGAAGCGCTGATATATTATAAAAAGTGGTCGATATATTATAAAAAGCGCCGATATATTGTAAAAGTCGCTGATATATTGAAAAAAGCGCCGATATATTAGCAGGCATGAAAAAAAAGAGTTGGTAAACCAACTCCTTTAATCAAACTTCAATTTCTTTAATGCTTCTGCTAATGCATTATTCAGAGGTTCTTCCTGCTGTTGTTGCTGTTTCATGTATTTTTGAACAGCACGTTTATCTGCTTTGTTACCTGATTCTTTTTTACGACGGTCTTGGAATGAAGAAAGTTTCTCGCGATAGCCGCATTTACATGCGAAGATTTGGCCTTCTCCTTCACCGCGAAGTTCTAGTTTTTTCTTACATTGCGGGCAGCGTGCGTTTGTCGCGCGGGATACATTTTTGCGATGACCACATTCACGATCTTGGCATACAAGCATTTTTCCTTTTTTGCCGTTTACTTCTAGCATTGGTTTGCCGCAGTCTGGGCAAGTTTTTGTGGAAATGTTGTCGTGCTTATATTTTTTATCGCTCGATTTAATTTCAGAAACAATTTCTTTTGTGTAGTTTTTCATTTCAGAAATAAATACTTCTTTTTTCAACTTGCCTTTCGCGATAGCCTCAAGTTTTTGTTCCCACTCAGCAGTTAGCGTAGGTGATTTTAATTCTTCTGGTACTAAATCTAGTAATTGACGGCCTTTTGATGTAATGTGAATGTCTTTGCCGCGTTTTTCAATTAAGAATGAATTGAACAATTTATCAATAATGTCGGCGCGTGTCGCAACTGTACCTAGTCCGCCCGTTGACTTTAATGTATTAGCAAGCTGTTTGTTTTGCGTATCCATATACTTTGTTGGATTTTCCATAGCCGAAAGTAATGTTGCTTCATTAAAACGCGCAGGTGGCTTTGTTTGACCAGATGTCCCTGCAATTAGTTTCACGTTTAATGCATCGCCTTTTTCGATGCGAGGTAAGATTTGTTCTTTTAAATCGTCCACTGCATCGTCATCTTCAAAGCGATTTTCATAAACTTCTTTCCAGCCGGAATTCATAATTGTTTTGCCGCGTGCGACAAAGTTTTCATCACCGATTTTAGCGCGTAACGTTAGTTGCTCGTATTCAAAAGCAGGGAATAAAACTGCTAAGAAACGTTTGACAACTAAATCATAAATTTTGCGCTCTTTATCTGTGAAAGCTGAGAAGTTTACATAGCTTTCTGTTGGAATGATTGCATGGTGATCACTTACTTTACTATCATCAACAAAAGATTTGGAAGCTTTGATTGGTTTCGTTAAAACTTTATTAGCTAAAGAACGATACTCACCTATTCCGCAAGCTTTCAGACGTTCTGGAAGTGTTCCAACGATGTCAGATGAGATATAACGTGAATCTGTCCGCGGATATGTTAATACTTTGTGCTGTTCATACAGTTTCTGCATAATATTTAACGTTTCTTTTGCGGAATAACCAAAGATTTTATTTGCATCACGTTGTAATTCTGTTAAGTCGTAAAGACCAGGAGCAAATGACTTCTTAGCTTTTTTCTCAATTTCAACTACAGTCGCATTTTGGTTTCCTAATTTTTTTACAATCGCATCAATTTTTTCTTTATCAAAGCTGCGGCTATTGCCTTTCGCATCTTGCCAAGTGAGCTTTAATCTCTCTGTTGTTTGTGCTTCAATGCCATAGTATGTTTGTGCTTTGAAGTTTTTAATTTCATCTTCACGTCCTGCGATAATTGCTACAGTAGGTGTTTGAACACGACCGCAATTTAATTGTGCATTGAATCTTGTAGTTAATGCACGTGTTGCGTTAAGACCGATATACCAGTCAGCTTCCGAACGGGCAACAGCTGAAGCATATAAATTGTCGTATGCTTTACCAGGTTTCAAGTTTGCAAAACCATCTTTAATCGCTTTATCGGTAACAGATGAAATCCATAGACGTTTAATCGGTTTATTAATTCTCACTTTATCAATAATCCAACGAGCTACTAATTCTCCTTCGCGACCAGCGTCTGTAGCTACGATGATTTCATTTACATCATTTCTAGTCAATTGACTTTTCACAGCATTAAATTGCTTGCCAGTTTGCTTAATCACCGTTAATTTTAAACGTTCCGGAAGCATTGGAAGATCTTCAAGATTCCACTTTTTATACTTCACATCATAACTTTCAGGATCTGCTAATGTAACGAGATGCCCTAAAGCCCATGTAACAATATATTTACTTCCTTCAATGTAACCATTTCCTTTTTTATCGCACTTCAATACACGCGCAATATCACGTGCAACAGAAGGTTTTTCAGCAATTACAACACTTTTTGCCATATTTCAAACATCCTTTCAATTTCCGTAAGTTAACTATAGCATACATCCCTTTCGGATTCAGTTATTCCGAAGATTCGTATCCGTTGTTATGAAATATAAGTGTTCCATTTTTAACTAGCTTCAGAAATGCCTTAAACACCGCCTGTGACCGCTCTAATACATGGCCAGTTACTCTCGCCATCCTAAAAAAAGGGGTCTTTTATGTTTTTTCTTTATGTAAAATTTCGGCAAGGAAAATAAAATATACCCAGCACTCGCTGTCTCCCTTTGTTTTAAACGTTGCCGTGGTAGGAACAGGTCCTGACCGCTCAAATACACGGCCAGTTGCTCTCGCCCATCTAAAAAAGGGGTTTTTACATCTTTTTTCAACTTGTTATTTCAACAGAATCAGAGTAGACTCTGAAGTAAATGAATAAGAAAACACATGGGAGTTTGCGGATGCAAACTGAGAGTACGGCTACTCCGTCGTTGACCATTTGAACCTGTTGGATAATGCCAGCGTAGGGAGAGTGTAAGAGCACATTATGAAGACACTTTGCATGCGCAAAAGTGTCTTTTTTGCTATATCTCCCATTATAAAAAAGGAGAGATACATATGAAAATGAAAGAAATTGCCCAAGTAGTTGAGACAGTACGAGAAAGAAATCCGCTCGTTCATAATATTACAAATGTCGTCGTGACAAATTTTACTGCCAATGGATTACTGGCATTAGGTGCATCGCCTGTGATGGCATACGCAAAAGAAGAAGTAGCTGAAATGGCAAGTATTGCGGGAGCACTCGTTTTAAATATGGGGACACTTCGCCAAGAAGAAGTAGAGGCGATGCTTATTGCTGGAAAGTCAGCAAATAATCATAATGTACCAATTATATTTGATCCCGTCGGTGCTGGGGCAACTTCGTATCGAACAGAAGTGGCAAGGTATATTCCAAGTGAAGTAAAGCTAGCAATCATCCGTGGCAATGCAGCAGAGGTTGCAAATGTTATTGATGAGAGTTGGGAGATTAAAGGGGTTGATGCAGGGGGAGGAAATGGTGATGTTGTTTCCGTTGCGAAACAAGCAGCAAGGCAGCTACGTAACATTATCGTTATTACTGGAAAAGAAGATGTTATAACTGATGGGGAAAGAACGTTTATTCTTCGTAATGGTCATCCTATTTTAACGAAAGTAACAGGAACAGGGTGTTTATTAACATCTGTTATCGGAGCGTTTACGGCAGTTGAAAAAGATTACGTAAAAGCAGCTGTTGCGGCGGTAGCATTTTACGGTGTAGCGGCAGAAATTGCGGCAAGTAAAACAGCTAAGCAAGGACCGGGAAGTTTCCAAATTGAATTTCTAAATCAGTTAGCAAACGTTACTGCAGAAGACGTTGAACGATATGGAAATGTTGAAGAGGTTTGATAAGGAAGGATGAGAGAAATGGCACGGATTGATAAACAACGTATGTCTGAGTTACTACAAGTGTATTTTATTATGGGAAGTAATAATTGCAGCAAAGATCCATTACAAGTTATGAAAGAAGCTCTTGATGGCGGAGTTACCCTTTTTCAGTATCGTGAAAAAGGTGACGGAGCATTAACGGAAGAAAACCAGTATACATTTGCAGGGCAGCTACAATCATTATGTAAAAAGTATCATGTTCCATTCATCGTAAATGATGATGTGGAATTAGCAATAGCGTTAGATGCAGATGGTGTTCATGTTGGGCAAGATGATGAAAACATTCAGATCGTACGTGGAAAAATGGGCGATAAAATCATTGGTGTATCCGCTCATACAATAGAAGAAGCTCGTTTTGCGATTGAAAATGGTGCCGATTATTTAGGAGTAGGACCGATTTTTCAAACAAACACGAAAAAAGATGCAAAAGCGGTACAAGGAACGGCAGGATTGCGTTTTTTCCGTGAAAGTGGCATTGGAATTCCGATTGTCGGTATTGGTGGGATTACAATTGAAAATGCTGCTTCTGTCGTTGAAGCAGGGGCAGATGGTGTTTCGGTGATTTCAGCGATTAGTTTAGCGGAGTCTCCTTATAATAGTGCGAAGAAATTGGCTGAGCAAGTGAAAAAAATTTAAACAAACGTTTGATTAAAAAGAGCTAGTCCTTGTAAAGACTAGCTCTTTCTTCATTAAAACATCAGTGAAACGAGAAGCATCCCTATTCCAATTGATGTAATTGTTGCGACCAGACCTGGGATCATAAAGCTATGATTTAACACATATTTACCGATACGAGTTGTACCTGTACGGTCAAAGTTAATTGCCGCGACGATTGTTCCGTAGTTTGGAATAAAGAAATATCCGTTTACAGCTGGGAACATTGCGATCAATAGTACCGGTGAAATGCCAAGTGTTAATCCAAGTGGTATTAATGCACGTACTGTTGCAGCTTGGCTATATAACAAGATTGATAGCACGAATAGTGCAATTGCAAATAACCACGGTGCACTCGTTACGAGTCCTTGGATAGAACCTTGAATTATTTGTAAGTTACCGTTAAAGAACGTATCTCCCATCCAGGCGATACCGAAAATTGCAACAACTGCTGTTGCTCCTGCTTTAAAGACGTTACCAGATACGATGCTTTCCACATTTGGTTTACAAAAAATAATAATAAGTGCTGCGATTGTTAGCATAACCATTTCAATGGTGTTTGGCATCGAAAGACGTACAAGTTTTCCGTCTATCATCCAGCCAGGACGTAATGCTTCAAAAGATCCAAGAAGAACAACTAAAACTGTTGCCAATAAAAAGAGGATAACAGACAGTTTTGCACCTTTTGGAACAATAAATTCTTTCTTTTCTTCTAGTTTTGGAATTACGCCTTCTTGTAATCGCTTTAAATATTCTTCATCTTCGTTTAGCTCTTTCCCCATTTTGCTTGCTACGAAAGCAGCTAACATACAAGCGATAAAGGTAGATGGAATACTAATTTTTAAAATATCTAATAGTGTAATCTTATAGTCAGCAAGCATAGCGAGAAGTGCAACGGTTGCTGCTGAGATTGGACTGGCCGTAATCGCTTGCTGCGATGCAATAACAGCAATTGACATTGGACGCTCTGGTCGAATTCCTGATTCACGCGATACTTCAGCAATGACAGGAAGAACTGAATAGGCAACGTGTCCTGTTCCTGCGCAAAACGTAAATAAATAAGTGACGATAGGGGCAAAGAACGTAATCCATTTCGGATTTTTACGAAGCGCCTTTTCTGCAATATGAACAAGATAGTCCATTCCCCCAGCAGCTTGCAACGCTCCAGCAGCTGTAATAACTGCTAAAATCATAAGCATAACATCAATTGGGGGAGAGGTTGGTTGTAAATGGAAGAAGAAGACAAAGATTGCCATCCCAACACCACCCATTACGCCAAGGCCAACACCTCCAAGACGTGCACCGACGAAAATGCAGAGTAATAAGATGGTAAACTGTAGCCAGAACATAGTATGCACCTCCGAGATAATAATTAATTGCTATTATCAAATAATTTACCCTGTTTCATGATTCGAAAGTTGAATCCTAAAATGAATCTATAAAAATGGCTTTTTTTAATTATATAACACATCAAAAACATGACCCGCTCTGTTTGTTAAAATTATGTTACAAAAGGGTTATTTTGGTATTTTTATATTTGTATGTATAAATAAATGGTTAATCAAATTGGATGTTGTAATCTGTGGAAACATAAGGTTGTAAATAAAACTGCACTAGAAATTTCACCTTTTCTAGTGCAGTTCTTTTTCGAATGTTTTAATACCCTTCTCGATGACTATGATACCATTTCCATTCTGTAGCGATAATATCCTTAATAGAAATATATTTTGGTTTCTAACCAAGAACTTCCTTGGCCTTCAAACTTGATGCAATTAACGCATCTGAATCATCTGGTTGAGGCGCATCGATTCGTGCTTTGTAATTCTTTGATAAAGCGATCAAACCCTGCCTTGCCATCTTTATTCATCTTATAGACACCAGCATCTTCTAAGACACGTTCAAATTTTTGGGCAACTTCAGTTTGAAGAAATCTTTGGATGGTCTCTTCTGTATAGCCGCCCTTGGCTTTTAATTCATCTGCCCATTTTTTATGGATTTCAGGAACAGTGGCTTCCTTATCTAATAAGTACAGTTCAACTTCATGGAGCTCCTCAATCAAACGTGGAGGGAGAATCGCAAGGCCCATGACTTCAATAAGCCCGATATTTTCTTTCTTAATATGCTGTACATCTGGATGTGGGTGAAAAATTCCATCAGGGTATTCCTCACTCACATTATTATCACGCAGGACAAGATCAATTTCATACTTTTCTTCATGGCGCCGCACAATTGGTGTAATCGTATGATGATTTATGCCATCTTTTGATTCTGCACGAATTTGTAAAGATTCATCTGAATAGTTCTTCCAACTTTCATGGATATAGGCGCTGGCATGAATTAGTTCTTCTTTGTTTAAAGAAGAGAGGCGAATTACACTCATTGGCCAGTTGACAATACCGCAAGAAATATTCGGGTAGTCAGATAGTTCGAATGTTTTAAGAACTTTAGCCTTTGCCATTGGAAAGTTATGGCGTCCAGATTGATAGTGATCATGACTTAGAATCGATCCTCCTACAATAGGTAAATCGGCATTTGAACCAATGAAATAGTGTGGCATGATTTCTACAAAACTGAGTAAACGAGAGAATGCCTCACGAGAAATTTTCATTGGCCGATGCTTCTTAGATAATACGATGGAGTGTTCGTTAAAGTATGCATATGGTGAATATTGAAAACCCCATTCTTCTCCATCTAGCTTGAGGTCAATGATTCGGTGATTGCTTCTGCCTGGATGGTTTAAGCGACCGAAATATCCTTCATTTTCAATACAAAGCAAACATTTTGGATAATTGCCCCTCGGTGCATTTTTAGCCGCCATGATCTCTTTTGGATCTTTCTCTGGTTTGGACAAATTAATAGTAATCTCAAGTTCACCATATTTTGATTCTGCTAAATAATGAATATTTTTTGCAATCGCACAGGTCTTTATATAATCATTTCGTTTACTTAGTTCAAAGAAATAATCCGTTGCTTGTTCGGGGCTTTTGCGATATGCCTTCAGGAAATTTGCATTGACCTTGGAGGGAAGTGGGGTAATTACATTCATTAAAAGCGCTTCGAACATATCATGATTGGCCCCGTGTTTAGAGATCATAAGATTTTCCGTCGCTTTATCCATAAGCGTATCCAACAGCATATGTGGGTCTGTTTCAACTCCGCTGGTAATCTCTCCCATTTCCGATTCGCCAATCAAACGTAATAGCTGATTGTGCATATAAATTCGGTCACTTTCCTCAATGGCTCCATTCTCAATTGCAAGTGTAGTAAAATCGTAAATTGCTTGACATGTGTTCATCGTTTCCACCTCACTCATCATCCAATCACTGTAGTTCCACTACCAATGTGTGCTACATAAAAGATAGGTGCATATCCCACAACTTTGATATATTCATCATAAACATTGTTTTTAAAAGTGTTGGTTTCACTCTCTTTTACTAATGCGATGGCGCATCCCCCAAATCCTGCTCCAGTCATCCGGGCTCCAAGTGCACCCTTTTGTTTTTGCGCAGCGGCCACCAATGTATCTAATTCAAGTCCGGTTACTTCATAATCATCTCTTAAAGATGCATGAGAAGCATTTAATAGCTTTCCGAACTCTTCTAAATCACCTGCAGTAAGAGCTGCTTTGGCTTTTTTTGTACGTTCATTTTCGTAAACTGCATGCTTCGCGCGTTTCATTAGGATTTCATCCCCAATAAGACTTTGATTTGCATCAAATTCTGTTTTGCTTAGTTCTCCAAGCGCATGAATCTCTAGCTTCGTTTGAAGACGTGCGAGTGCTTCTTCACATTCAGCACGGCGCTCATTATATTTTGAATCTGCTAGTTCACGACGTTTATTCGTATTCATAATTACAATAGCATAGTCGTCCAAAACAACTGGAACCATTTCATACTCTAACGTATTGGTATCAAGGAGAATCGCTTTGTCTTCCTCACCAAATCCAATAGCAAATTGATCCATAATACCAGAATTTACACCAATGAATTCATTTTCAACTTTTTTACCCATTTTCACTAATTCAAGTCGCGTTACGTCTAAGTTAAACAAGTCTTCTAATACTACGCCTACAAGTAATTCAAGTGAAGCACTACTGGAAAGTCCCGCTCCATTTGGAATCGTTCCTTCAACTAATAACTCAAAACCACAATCTATTTTATGACCTGCTTCTTTCAGTGTTAAGATAACTCCTTTTATATAATTTGCCCAATTCGCATGTTTATCATAATCTAGTTCATTCAATGTGAAACTTATTACTCCGAGTTCTTCAAAGTTCGTTGAGTAAACGAATACTCTATCATCCTCACGACGTCTAGCTACTCCGTAAGTTCCATAAGTAATAGAAGCGGGGAATACATAGCCACCATTGTAGTCTGTATGTTCTCCAATTAAGTTGATACGTCCTGGAGAAAAGTATTGAGTTGTTTCTTGAACGCCAAATACCTCAGCAAATTTTAAAGCTAGCTCACGTTTCTTTTCCATAAGTATAAGCCTCCCTTTTGCATTCATTTCAAATAAATTCTGATAGCAGTACATATTTCATATTTAAAGAGACTATCTAAAATGACTCTCAAATAATATGAAATTCTGTCATCGTATGATAAGTTGAATCCGCTCTAAGAACGATATCCCCAAAATCGGGATACTGTTCAGCACCCGGAGAAACCTGTGTTTCAAAGGTAATTCCGCCATGGTTTGCAAGTTGCTTTTCATGCATGAGAGGGGTATTCTCACCAAAATTTGCCGTAAAGATGACGACGCTTGGTTCTTTTGTGGCTATTTCAATAGTAACCACTTCATCCGGGCTAATGAGTTTCACTGAACGATTTGATAGTTCAGGTCGGTTCAAGAAAAATGGGTGATCAATTCCATCCACTAATTCTTTTTGATCAAAAGTACTATTGAAGGTTTCCTTAAGTTTAACTGGCTTTCGAAAATCAAACGCAGTTCCTTCTACAGGCAACTTTTCACCAATTGGAATACTTTTAGGGTCAAGTGGTGCAAATCTATCACTATCCACCCATAATGTGTGTTCATTTACAGGCTGCGTTACATCACCAGTTAAGTTGAAGTACACGTGATTTGTTGGATTAAACAAAGTATCTTTGTCACTTGTCGCCCTAGTTTCTACTTTCCAAACATTCGTGTTTGTTAACGTGTAACGTATCTCAACATCAAGATTCCCCGGAAAACCATTTTCACCATCTGGACTCACCGTGTGAAATATGACTGAAGCCTCATCATTATTATCGATAACTTGATATTGCCACTTTTTACCTTCGAATCCTGGGGTACCGCCATGTAAGGTGTTGCCGGTTGTCTCATCAATTTGTACTTTATAGATATCCTTATCAATTTGAAAAGTTCCATTTTGAATTCGTCCAGCTACTCGTCCAATTGAGGCACCAATATATAAATCTTTTTCAAAATATTCCTTTGCTGTATCAAAACCAAGCACGAGCTCACGTAGACCATTCGTTGTCGGTACCTTTAAACTCGTAATGCGAGCACCTAAATCTGAAACAGTTAATTGCAAGCCGTTCAGATTGTTAATCGTGATCATCGTATAACCTGCACCGAAATCTTTTGTTGTAATATTCATTTTGACTCTCCTCTACTCCTTTATTTAGAATGAGCAAGTGCAGCACCTTCAGTTGCTTCCTCGCCATGATTTAGCTTTGCTTCTAGTTCTTTGACGATTTGAGCATGTTTTTTCTCAGTTAATGTGATCTTCCATGCGAAAATGATAGCAGAGAAAATCATGAGTGCTGCTGGGAGGTAGAACGCATACAGATGAAACGTTGAAATACCGTCTGCAGTAATGTCTGCTGCTGTGGCATTGCCAGTCATCCCAGAAGCAACAGCTACAAACCCAACGATTCCGTTTGATAAAGCTCCGGCAATTTTATCGAGTAATGGACGAATTGATAAAGTCACAGCTTCGTTTCGGGTACCATTTTTCCATTGTCCATATTCAACTGAGTCGGTAATAGTCATCAAAGCTGAAAGAAAAATGAGCTGCTGAGGGAAGTAGAAGAGCACCAATCCCACAATAACCATTGGTAGACTTGTACCAGCTAAGCCAAAACATACGTATGCCAAAAGCATCATTACAATCCCGCCAATATAGACAAAACGTCTTGAAATTAATTTCGTGAGCGTTGGGAAAAGTGGAACGGCAATTAAGCCTAATACAGCTGCAATTAATCCCACAATCCAGAACTCACCTGAATTTCCTAGAATATATTTGAAGAAGTAGAATAACACAGCAGTAGTTGCAACATTGGCAATCGCATATGCAATATATGAAAGTGCTAACCACATCAACTGATCGTTTTTAGCGATGGCTTTGAAAATATCTTTAATGCCTGCCTTTTCTTGTTGTTGACGAATTACGCTATCATTTTCTTTTGTACCAAGTGCTGTAATAATTGCTGTTCCACCAGAAATAACAGCAGCAATCACGCCAAACCAAAACCAACCAGAAGCCCCCTGAGAATGTTCACCAGTCATCAAGAAAGTAAAGAACGTAACGATTGGTACAACTGCTAGTGTAGTCCCGTTTGCCCCAAGTGATGATCCAAGTCGCGCAAATGTTGCCAATTTTTCTCGTTCCTTAGTTTCAGTGCTTAACGCTGGAATCATCGACCAAAAAGCAATGTCCTTAAATGAATAAAAACTATCGAGCAAGATATAAACAATTGCAAATAAAATGATGAACAGTGTAGTATTATGAATTGCAAGACCGAAGAAATTAGTAAATATACATACAAGAAGGATAGAACTAACTAAACCACCAATGACTAACCAAGGCTTAAATTTCCCGAATCTCGTTTTTGTGTTGTCAATTATTCCTCCAATAATCGGATCAAAAATAATTTCTACCAATCGGATTACTACGACTAAACTCGTAATAATTCCAATCATTTTTGCAGTCGTTGCTTTATCAGCTCCAGTGAACATCGCACTCGTAACAAAGACCATAAAATAGGTGCTCAAAGTTACATAAAATATGTCATGACCAAATGCACCTAAGGCATAGGAAACACGTTGTTTTAATTGTCCATTCATTTTTATTCCCCTCTTTTTGAAAAAAAATTTTAACAACAATTAAGAAAGCGCTTGCAAAGTTAAGTGTAAAAAACTAACGAACTCCATTCATGTCCTTTCGGTGGTTTTCTTTTTCATGTATAGTTTAACAAGAAAACGCTTTCCGTTTTATATCGTTTTGTGACCTTGATTTAACCTTTTGTTGCATTTCTTCCTTCAAAAGGCAGCTTAGGTTATAGTAATCACGAAGAGGGGGAGAAGCTCATGGAACAAGCAATCTTTATTAAAAAAGAACAGCATCACTTCTCAGGCGAACTTTATTTTGATTTTTGTGGTTTTTCAAAAACACTGCCTTTTCATACTTTTGGACCAGCTGTACGTAACAGCTACATTATTCATGTCGTGTTGGATGGAAAAGGAACGTACTATATAAAAGATGAAAAATATTCATTGCAGAAAGGAAATATTTTTCTCATTCCTCCAGGGGAGTCGACCTTTTATCGCTCGGATGGAGAAGAACCATGGTTATACGCGTGGCTGTCATTTGGCGGGAAGGTCGCAGAGGAAATTATTCATTATTCGAGTTTTAAAGAAGATAACTACTCTGTTACCGCAACTAACATTCAACAATATTCGGATATTATCTTGGAGTGTATGAATTACTCCCAGGGTACATTAGAAGATGAATTAAAGTTGAATGAGCTGACCTATCGTTTTTTAAGATTATTACTTACAGATGGCGGCGAATTCTCACCATCTGTAAAACAAAAATTTTCACGACTCGCGATTGAAGCGATGACATATATTGGAGAACACTATGTAGAGGAAATTACAGTAAGTGATGTGGCAAATCATCTTGCGGTCAATCGAAGCCATCTTTCGCGGGTCTTTCACAGTCATTTCGGGATGAGCATGAAGGACTGGCTTTTAAGGGTGCGCATTAATCACGCAGCGTATTTACTTTCAATGACAAATGAATCGGTAGAAAACATTTCTTATCAGGTGGGTTTTCGCAGTTTAGTAGTCTTTAGCCGCATATTTAAAAAAGTGACTGGAGAAACACCTACGCATTATCGAAAACGTATGTCGAAAGAGAATTTCCAAACAATCTCTTTATCAAGCTTGAAGTTCTTACTTGATGAACAAGAAATTATTTCACGGGCCACTTAGGAAAAATAAATTTGTTTGTTCATAAAAATAATCCATGCTACAATGAAAACGAATTGAAACAGGGGAGCCTATGTGGCTGAGAGGATGTAACAATACATCGACCCTTAACCTGATCTGGATAATGCCAGCGTAGGGAGTTGTATCAAGAATCGTAGCAATTGTTATTCTATGATAACTTGTATATAAAGCTTTCCTGCTTTGCGGCAGGAAAGCTTTTTCTTTTTGTATGAAATTTATTTAATATGGGGAGGAATTTAGTATGTCACAGCAAGTTACAGTTTCATTTTCAGTTGTACCACAAGCGAAGCATAAAGATGTATATGCGGTTGTAGATAAAGCGATTGAAGTTGTTCAGCAGTCAGGTGTGCGCTATGAAGTTGGCGCGATGGAAACGACAATGGAAGGGGATTTAAACGAGCTTCTTGATATTATTAAACGTGCGCAGCAAGCTTGCATCGATGATGGGGCAGAAGAAGTGGTTACTTCTATTAAAATCCATTATCGCCCAAGCACAGGCGTAACGATTGATGAAAAAGTATGGAAGTATCGTGAAGAATATGAAAAAACAGAAGAAATCTAATATAGCAATTACGACAATTTGGCTGTTCCTTCTCATCGCAATATGGGAAGGAGCAGTTTCGATATTCCATATTGAACCGTGGATTTTGCCGAAGCCGTCTGCAATTGTACATGAACTTATCGACATGAAAGATTTACTACTTCCCAATACAGTGCAGACTTTGCAAGAAGTACTTATCGGGTTATTTTTTGCCATTATACTTGGAACGAGCATTGCAATTATTATGGATGTGATTCCGTTATTCCGTGTGTTAATCAATCCGCTATTAGTAATTTCACAAACAGTTCCGATTGTTGTACTTGCACCTTTATTTATTATTTGGTTTGGCTACGGAATGCTGCCAAAAGTAATGGTTGTTATTCTCGTATGCTTCTTTCCCGTTACACTTAGTATTTTAGAAGGTTTTCAAACGGTAGATCAATCCATGCTAAAGCTGCTGCAAACCATGAGGGCAAGTAAGTGGCAAGTCTATCAAAAAGTAAAATTTCCAGCAGTATTGCCATACTTTTTTTCGGGATTAAAAATTGCTGTTACATATAGCGTAATGGGAGCCATTATTGGGGAATGGCTTGGTGCAAGTGAAGGTCTAGGTGTTATGCTGACAAGGGCAACAAAATCCTTTTTAACAGCTCGTGTGTTTGGAATTGCTGCTGTTATTGTCTGCGTGACGCTACTGTTGTATTTTATTGTTGAATTTATGGCAAGACTAACAGCACCGTGGGTTTACAGAAAGGATGGGAGAAAATGAAAAAAGGGTTAAAAGTGTTATTAGCAGCTTCGTTATTATTTACATTTGCAGGCTGCTCAGCAGGCAAGAAAGAAGAAAGTAAAGAGAAAAAAGTAACAGTAGTATTGGATTGGTTTCCAAATACAAATCATACTGGTTTATATGTAGCAAAGACGAAAGAGTATTATAAAAAACAAGGGTTAGATGTAGAAATTATTCAGCCAGGTGAAAATACGTCTGCTGAACAAATGGTAGCATCAGGTAAAGCTGATTTTGGTGTAAGTTATCAAGAGAACGTAACAACAGCAAGGGTTGAAGATATTCCAGTTGTATCAATTGGTGCGGTTATTCAACATAATACATCTGCATTTGCATCTTTAAAAAAGGATAACATCACATCTCCAAAAGCATTTGAAGGAAAACGATATGGCGGTTGGGGAGCACCGGCTGAAGAAGCGACATTAAAAACAGTTATGGATAAGCATCAAGCAGACTATAATAAAGTGCAAAAAGTTGTGCTTGGACAAACAGATTTCTTTAAATCGATTGGCCGTGATGCTGATTTTGAGTGGATCTATTATGGCTGGGATGGTATTGAAGCGAAGAGAAAAGGCATTGAGCTGAACACGATTATGTTAAAAGATTTAAATCCAGCATTAGATTATTATAGTCCTGTTATTATTACTAGTGAAAAACATGTAAAACAAGATAAAGACTTTGTGAAGAAGTTTATGAACGCAACAACAGATGGCTATAACTTTGCAATTAAAGAACCGAAAGAAGCAGCGGATATTTTAATTAAAAATGTACCGGACATTAATAAAGAGCTTGTACAAGAAAGCCAAAAATGGTTAAGTACGAAATATCAAGATGATGCGAAAGCGTGGGGAGTACAGAAGGAAGAAGTATGGACGAATTATATGAATTTCTTATATGACAATAAAGTCATTAAAAAGAAAATTGATGTGAAAGCGGCCTTTACGAACGAATTCCTTCCGAATGAAAAATGAGCGGACTACAAGTAAAAGACGTTACGAAAACATTTGATGAGAAAACAGTGCTAGAGCATATGAACGTTGTGGTTCAAGAGGGTGAATTCGTTTCTTTTGTTGGACCAAGTGGTTGCGGAAAAAGTACGTTATTAAACATTATAGCTGGCATTGAACAAGCAAATGATGGAGATGTGATTTACGAAAACCAATCCGTTATGAATCGAAACATTGTGAGCTATATGCCGCAGCAAGATCTCTTGCTTCCATGGCGTTCAGCCCTTCATAATATTGTATTACCGTTAGAAATTGAAGGACAATCGAAAAGAAAGCGATTAGAAATTGGTATGGAAGCATTACGGCAATTTGGACTTGATGAATATGCAGATCATTATCCAGACGCGTTATCAGGTGGAATGCGGCAACGTGTTAGCTTCTTACGGACGTATTTATGTGATAAACCGATTATGCTTCTTGATGAACCCTTTGGAAAACTAGATGCATTTACAAAAATGGAAGTGCATAGCTGGTTATTAGAGTCATGGCAAAAAGGGAAACAAACGATCATAATGGTTACGCATGACCTAGACGAAGCGATTTTGTTATCAGATCGCGTCTTCATTCTGTCACAGCAACCTTCAACAATTGTCGGCGAAGTGAAAGTGAACTTGCCGCGCCCTAGAACGATGGACATGTTAACGTCAGAAGAATTAAAAGAAGATAAAACAGAGATATTGAAAATACTAGCTCCTTATATGAGGAAATAAAGCATTACCCCTTAACGGTTTTTGATACTATTAACTGTTAAGTGGTTTTTTGTTAGATTCTAAGCAGGAATTTTAACAAATTTGCAGAATTTAGCATATGATAGAATAAATGTATGATTTTTGTTTATTCTATATACAAATAATAATTTCTAAAGAGGTGAAAGGATAAGATGACTTTATCAACTGTTCTTCAAATGGTTTTGGCTTGATAAGGGAGTAGTCTGCCCATTTTTTGAGTAAAAGCCAACCGAAAGACAGTAGATAAAGAACCTTATTCCTTTTTTACGATAATAATTTGTAATGGATAAGGTGTGTTTACCTTATCCATTTTTACGTTTAGCGAATTGAATATTGTTTTTTTGTACTGTTCTCTCGTTTGGCTTTAGATGTAAAGCGAAAAGGAGAGAGTAAAATGAGTATGTTATCAGTTGAAAATCTTACCCATATGTATGGGGATAAAATAATCTTTCAAAATATTGGTTTTCGATTACTTCGAGGTGAGCATGTTGGTCTTGTAGGGAGCAACGGAGCGGGAAAATCAACGTTACTGCGTATATTATCAGGAGAGTTACTTCCTGATAAGGGAGCGATTGAATGGTTTCCTCAGATGAAGATCGGTTTTTTACAGCAACATATAGATTTGCAGGCTGGCACAACGATTATGCAGTATTTACAAAGTGCCTTTGCTCACTTGTATGATATCGAGAATAAGATGCTGCAAATCGCAGAGAAAATGGCAACATGTGATAACCTGGAACAATTGTTAGTGAAATACGGAGAATTACAAAGTGTACTTGAGCATTCTGATTTTTATCATGTTGAGGAAAAAATCGAAATGATTGCTACGGGATTAGGAATTTTAGAACTTGGTATGGATCGCGATGTGGCACAACTAAGCGGCGGCCAACGCACAAAACTGTTATTAGGAAAATTATTATTAGAAGAGCCGCACGTTTTATTACTCGATGAACCAACAAACTATCTTGATAACGTGCATATTGAATGGCTTATGGGTTATTTGAAACATTATGAACACGCTTATATTGTCGTTTCGCATGATGAAAGGTTTTTAAATGAAATTACGAATGTCATTTATCATTTAGAACATAAAGGACTGAAACGCTATATCGGCAATTATCAATCATTCATAACAAACTATGAGCAACATAAACAGCAATTACAAGTCGCGTATGATAGGCAACAAAAAGAGATGGAAAGACTAAAGAACTTTATTCAAAAGAATAAAATTCGTAAAGCGAAACAAGCAAAGAGTCGTGAGAAAGTATTAGCAAAAATAAATCAAATCGGAAAACCAACTTCTGCACTGCAACCGCGCTTTATGTTTCAGGTGCACTTGGATCCAGTTAGCCGAATTTTAGAGACTAAAGATATGCAGATTGGTTATAAAGAGCCTTTATTCAGCCCCATTGATTTACAAATAAAGCGCGGTGAAAAAATTGCAATCGTCGGCTATAACGGGATTGGGAAAACAACAATGTTAAAAACAATGCTTGGGTATTTGCAGCCGTTAAGTGGCACGGTGCAAATAGGAGAGCGAGTAAACCCGGCGTATTTTGCACAAGAGGAATTTGCTACGGAGCAAACACCGCTTGAGGAAGTATGGTCACTGCGGCCGGATATGACGCAAAAACAAATTCGGCAATCATTAGCAAGATGCGGCTTAACAGAAGAGCACATTTTACAGCCGCTTTGTTCTTTAAGCGGCGGAGAACAAACGAAAGTACGTTTATGTGAGTTAATGTTAACAGAAAGTAATGTACTTGTTTTAGATGAACCGACGAATCATTTAGATGTTCGGGCAAAAGAAGCACTGAAGCAAGCTCTTATGGAATATGAAGGCACAGTGCTACTCGTTTCTCATGAACCAGATTTTTATGAAGAATGGGTGACGCAGGTTTGGACTGTGCAGGACTGGTGCAACCGCACTTAATAGTGAGGAAAGTGTTTCTTGTTAGTTGAACCAATCGGGCTTTTACGGGCAGTTATACCCCCACCTATCTTCTTTGCTTCTCTTCCAATCTTGAGGTGGGGGTCTTACTGCCCGTTAATGCGGGATAAACTGTAAATAAGGGGAGGGGGTGGTGTTATGGATATTTTTTCGATTCTTGCGGAGGAACGTATTCGGCAAGCGCTGAAAAATGGTGAATTTGAAGACCTGCCAGGGAAAGGGAAACCTCTTGAGTTAGAAGATTTATCGATGATCCCAGAAGAACTTCGCATGAGTTACAAAATTTTAAAAAATGCTGGTATGATCCCTGAAGAAATGCAGTTACAAAAAGAGATGTTAAAAATAGAAGATCTAATTGCTTGTTGTCATGATGAGGAAGAGAGACAACAATTACAAGAAGAATTAACGGCGAAATCACTTCGTTTTCAACAACTGATCGAAGAGCGAAAAATGAAAGGAACAGCTTCATTTGGTATATACCGCGATAAGATATTTCGAAAACTTTTGTAAGGAAGATCGTATGATTTTGAAGTAAATAAGAGAGAACGATTGTTATCTGTACAATTAGCTCGAAAATTATCCTAATTTAGGTAAAAATGTAATTTTATTAGAGGATATGGAGAGAGTTTTGGCGAAATATTTAGTTGTGATTGTTTTCCCTGAAAAATATAAATCGAACTCTAGCTGAAGAGTGAAAGGGGGATTTTAGGATGGAAATGGAAATGGTAGTAGGCGTTATGTTTTTTATTTTACTGTTTGCAATTATTGTAAAAGCAAATGCATCGAGTGGAAGAAAAAAGGGACGAAGCCGATACAATTCCGATTCAACGGATAGTACAGGATATAGTACAATATTTTTTGCAGACTCTAGTGATAGCTCAGGAGATTGTGGAAGCTCTTTTGGCGGAGATGGTGGCAGCTGTGGCGGTGGAGATGGCGGCGGCGGAGGTGGAGATTAACACAGAAATGCGCCTGAAGTGGCGCATTTTTTATTGTTCTGAAATTTAAACAAACGTTTGATTAGTTGGGGGAAAGCCTTGGGAAATGTATTAAACAAACGTTTGATTAATGGGAGTAAAGCGCTGTGAAAAGCTGGAAACATGACATGAAAAGCCCTTTCTTTTTAGGTGGGCGAGAGCATCTGGCTGTGCATGGAAGCGGTCAGTTTCTTTTCCTGCCACGTGCAAGATTTAAAACAGAGGGAACAAGCAAGTAGCTGGCATGCTGTATTCTACATAGCAGCGACTTATGTGTTGGAAAATCAAAATATATTCATATAAATAAACACCTGATTAATAAAGAGATAAAGAGGGAATATGGAATGGAAAAAAAGCCGAAATTGAAAAACAAAGGGAAAATGATTGCATTTGCTGTAGTGGGGGGTGGGTTTGTTTTATTTAAGATTGCGTTAAAACTTTGGAAAGTGTATGCGATTCATAACTGGATTGATAAGATGTTTTCATAAATAAGGAAATTTCCTCTTGTAAGAAAGAGGAACTTTTTGTTAAAATTAGACTGAACGGTCGGTTTAGTGAGGTGCAATAATGAGAAAGAGTGCTGAAGAAATTAAGAGAGAAATTGCTTATAAAGCAAAAGAGCTATTTTCAAAAACAGGGTATGCAGCAACATCTATGGAAGACATTTGTGAAGTTACTGAGCGGAGTAAGGGCAGTATTTATTATCACTTTAAAAGTAAAGAAGAATTGTTTTTATTTGTAGTGAAGCAGCATACGTACGATTGGCTGGAAAAATGGGCCGAAAAAGAAAAGCAGTATCAGACAAGTACAGAAAAGCTGTATGGTCTTGCTGAATATTTTGTGGACGATGTCCAAAACCCAATTTCTAGTACAATTGAGGAATTTTTAACGAGTCAAGTTGTAAGGAAAGATATAATGGATGAAATGATTGCCTTAACTCGTGAAACGTATGGGATTTTCAAGAAGCTAGTCGAAGAAGGAATGGCATCAGGTGAATTTCGCCAAGATGATGTAAATGATCTCATGTACGTTGTGAACGGTCTATTAGCTGGACTTGGTCCACTATATTATGAAATGAATGTAGAAGAAATGAAACGGATTTATAAGAAAGCAATTGATGTTTTATTACAGGGAATGGCAGCTGGATCGTAATATCAGTAGCTTTTCTTTTGAAACTAATTAGACTGAACGGTCGGTTTAGAAAAGGGGAGATATGATGAATGCTTTGTTAAAAAATCGAGTGTTTCTGCTTGTAATTGCTTCTGATATATTACAACAACTTGCGATTTGGATCCGAAATATGGCGCTTTTGTTTTTTGTTATGGAACAGACAAATAATGATCCCGTTTCTGTTTCTATATTGTCTGTCATGGAATATGCTCCTATATTTATCTTTTCGTTTGTTGGAGGTGCCTTGGCTGATCGGTGGAATCCAAAGCGCACAATGATTACAGGGGATATATTAAGTGCGCTATCTATCGTTATGATTGTATCATTGTTAAATGTTGGGTATTGGCAAGCGTTATTTGCTGCAACATTTGTGTCAGCAGTCGTCAGCCAATTTTCACAGCCAGCAACTTCGCGCGTTTTTAAACATCATGTCGAAGAGGAACATGTTAGTGCAGCCATTGCAATATCTCAAAGTTTACAAGCATTATTCCTTATCTTTGGTCCAGTTGTCGGAACATTTGTATATACGCAGCTCGGTTTATCCGTATCATTGTACAGCTTAATCATTCTTTTTGCTTTATCAGCCCTTTGTCTTTCATTGCTGCCAAGGTGGGAGAAAGCGGTAGAGATGACGCAATCTTCATTATGGAATGATATAAAAGAAGGTTGGTTGTATGTGTTACGTTCGAATCCTCTGCTAATGTTGACTGCTGCTTTTTCAATCATTGGTTTAGCATCGGGGTTAGTACAACCGCTTGAAATCTTTCTCGTTGTGGAGCGGTTAGGAATGGAGAAAGAAGCTGTCCAATATTTAACTGCAGCTGATGGCATTGGAATGTTAATTGGGGGCGGCATAGCAGCTATGGTTGCTACAAAAGTAAAGCAGAAACATTTGCTCGTTTTTGGGATGCTCGTTTTAGCCGTCTCATTTGTTGTAGAAGGATTTTCGACTTCGTTTTGGATTACAGTGTGCATGCGTTTTATAACAGGAATTTGTTTAGCTTGTGTAAATATCGTAATCGGAACGTTTATGATTCAACTTGTAGATGAAAACATGATTGGCCGGGTAAACGGAACGGTATTACCGCTATTTATGAGTACATTGTTAATCGGTGTTTCACTAGGAGGAGTATTGAAGGAGACAACTTCGCTCGTAATCGTATTTAGTATAGCGGCAGTATTAGGTTTAGCAGCTGTTTTACCGATACTTCGAATGAAAATGACACAAAAACAAGAAGGATAAAAGATAAAAACGGAGCTGACTTGGAAAAGGACGAATGTCAGCTCCTTTTCGGGCATTTAGAATGTTGAACATTGTCGGATCGTCTTTAAATCGTGTCGAATCGCCGATATATCGAAAAAATCGCCGATATATTGCAAAAAACGGTCGATATATTTGAAAAATCGCCGATATATCAGTGTACATATAATAAGGAGCTGGTTCAAAAGACATTTACATCTCTTTTGAGTCAGCTCCGTTTCATTATAACGTCTCTGGTTTTTGAGAAGGCTCTGTTACAGAAGTCGAAGAACCCTCTGGTACACGTGTTAACAGAAATCCTCCTATTATAAATAGTACGATAATACTTAACACACCAGCGTTTGTTTTACCAGTTAACTGCGTTGTGACACCGACGAGAACAGGACCCATAATGGCTGCGAATTTACCAAATATGTTATAAAAGCCGAAGAATTCGTTTGCGGATTCTTTCGGAATAAGCTTTGCAAAATAGGAGCGGCTTAACGCTTGAATACCACCTTGTGAAGTAGCAACGAGCATCGCTAAAATCCAGAAATCTAACGTTGTTTTTATGAAGTAAGCGTACGTACAAATAATAATATAAATAATAATACCAACATATAGCATTTTCTTTCCGGTAAATGTTTCAGATAACTTGCCATATAATAGTGCAAATGGACAGGCGACAATTTGTGTAACGAATAAAATAATGATTAAATTTGTTGCGCTAATGCCAAGGTCTGTTCCATATGCTGTTGACATTGTAATGATTGTGTCGACTCCATCAATATAGAAGAAATAAGCAAGGAGGAAGAAAAAAACGGTTCGATATTGACGGATATTTTTAAATGTATAAGCAAGACGTTTAAAGCTTGTCACAACAGGATTTGGATCACGTTCGATAAAATAGTGTTGTTCAACATTTTTTAACATAGGGATTGTAAAGAGTCCCCACCAAAGCGCTGTAATTGCGAATGAAATTTGGCTTGTCACGCCGACTGATAGTGGGATGACACCTTTTTGTGAAAGAATAATAAGAGCCATGCAGCCGATAAATGGAATCGTGCTCCCGATATAGCCAAGAGCAAAGCCGCGCGTTGAAATACGGTTCATTCGGTCCTCTGTCGTCACATCTATTAAAAACGCATCGTAAAAAATATTGGCTCCTGCAAATCCAATTAAAGCAAACATATAACAGCCAAGTAAAAGAATCCACTGCGAAGTTGGTACTGCTGCCAACATCCCTGTAAAAGTAATGCCTAATAGGAAAAAGAATGTGAAGAACCGTTTCTTAAATCCTTTATAATCAGCAATTGTACCGAGAATGGGAGCAAGTATAGACACCATAAGTGTCGCAAAGGAATTGGCATACCCCCAATATGCAGTTGATGTTGTACCTGCAAGTCCAGCTTCTTTAGCGGCTGCTTTAAAGTAGATTGGAAATATAGCAGTTGTAATCACGAGTGAATATACCGAGTTTGCCCAGTCATATAATATCCAGCTTTTTTCTTGCCTGGACATTTTTTTCATATACGTTCCTCCTCTAACTAATGTAATGTTATTGTACATAAAGACGTACGTAAAAAAGATAAACTAACTGAATATTTACATATTTTTTACGGAACTTTACAGTTCTAATAAATCTTCAATAACTTTCCCGTCTGTTTCACCAAGGTGTAACCCAAGTAATCTTGCAATTGTAGGACCTTCATCAATCAGTCGCATGTGCGGAATAACCGCGCCTTGACGAATTCCCTTACCAGCTGCCATGAAAATCGTTTCATAATTTGGTTTTGACGGGGAATAGCCGTGAGTACCAAACGTATATTTTTTATTAGATGTTACATCTTTTCTTGTAATCTCTCTTATAAAGTCTCCAGTATGATTTTCTAAAAAGTAATAGCCTTCTCTTGCTTCTAGCATAAAGAGGCAATTTCCGTCGGCTCCTAAATCTTTTGCTTCCTCATCGGTTAATAGAAATTCTATGCCGCTTTGTTTATCTTGTATGAGCTCTTGCAATAAACGGTGTAAGTCTCCAATTGTTTCTGTATCATTTTTATCTTTTACGTATATATATGCTGAGCCGTCACAGCTTTGACAATATGCTTTCCAATTTGTTACTTCCCCTTTTTGATTCACGTTAAGAAAGCCTTTTTCACGCAATAGGACGTTTAATTGAATAGCCTTATTCTCGTCTAATGCGCTATGATCTCCAAGTGCAATGATCGTCGCCCTGTCATACATGCCGCTTTCGCGGAGCGCATCGACAATTGCACCTAGACGTTTGTCATGGCGATGAATCGCAGCGACTGTTTCCTCAGAAGAAAATCCATGGTAATGGCGCTGCGTATCTAAGTCAGTGAAATGAACAAACATAAGATTTGGCTTTTTCGTTTGAATTGTATGTACTGCAGAAGCAAGGACAAAATCATCAAGCTCCGGTTGTGACAAACCATTTCTAATGTGACCAAAACGCTGATTTAACTCTAGTTGATACAATGGGCTCCCACTGAATAAGGAGACGAGCACTTGATTTTGCCAGGGACGATTTGGAAAAATTTCCGGCATGTTGTAGTCAATTTTTGCTCTTCCTGTTACAGGCCATAGAAGTGAAGCTGTTTTTAAGTTTGCTTTTCGCGCTTCATCATAAAGGGTTGTTCCTTGAATCGAGCGGCGGTACCAGTGCCAATCCGGTGATTCTTTCCCAGGTTGTAGCAGTGTATTGCTTACAACCCCATGCTTCGCAGGATAATTTCCTGTCACAATCGTTGTATGAGATGGGTATGTAACAGATGGATAAATACCTTCAACTTTTTCAGCGTATGCACCGCGTTCTAGTAAAGAGCGAAAGTGCGGAAGGTTTTGTAATATAGGAAAATCTAAAGCTGATAAACAATCAAAAGATAAGATAATGACATGTTTTGTAGCAGGTTTGTTCATAGAATAATACCTCCAAAAGTTCTACAACTTATTTTTATATATTACTATTAATACTTGGTAATAAAAATACTGATAAAATGAAAGTTTTTTTAGAATTTTTAGTTTATAATATAATTAAGGGAGTGAAAAGAATGGAATTTTTTCTAATAAGCAGCATAATCACAATGATTCTTGTTTTTTTGATTTCGTTCACATTACGCAAAAATTTCCCAAATCGTTCGCTTGATATTACGTTCGGACTTATTATGAGTATCATTTTCTTGGGTTGCATTATTTGTACGTTATTTTTCAGAGATGGATGGGAAGGTATGGCATATGGTTTTCTCTGTTTTTTTATGTTAATTGGAACAGTTACTGGGATGTTACTTCATCAAATCGTGAAATTTTTTCGAAAGAAATATATGTAATACGAGTATAAAACAAAGTAAATTGAAAAGAATATATAAAAATCAAAAAATTCCCTATTGCGTTATAATTGAGTGTGTATTATGATAATCAACAAATTTATATTGTTATGACGATGAAAAAGGATTAGTACATATTCAATCTTTTCGCAGAGAGAGAATCCAGTGGCTGAGAGATTCTTAAAAGAAAATATGGAACCTACCTTTGAGTTCTGCATATGCAGCGGGATAGTCCCGTTATAAAGCAAGAGAGCATATACATGTTGTATATGAATCAGGGTGGTAACGCCGGCAAAAAGCTCGGTCCCTATTTTAGGGATGCGGGCTTTTTTTATTTTGAGAAGGAGGAAAAGAAAATGAAAAAAGAACAAGTACAAGCCATTACAAAAATGGAAGAAGATTTCGCACAGTGGTATACGGATATCGTAAAAAAAGCGGAACTTGTTGACTATTCAAGTGTAAAAGGATGTATGATTTTACGCCCTTATGGTTACGCCCTTTGGGAAAACATTCAAAAAGTAATGGATGAAAAGTTAAAAGAAACAGGTCATGAAAATGTATATATGCCAATGTTTATTCCAGAAAGTTTACTTCAAAAAGAGAAAGACCATGTAGAAGGTTTTGCGCCAGAGGTAGCGTGGGTAACGCACGGCGGGGATGAGGAATTAGCTGAGCGTCTCTGCATTCGTCCAACATCTGAAACGTTATTTTGTGAGCATTTCTCAAAAATTGTACAGTCGTACAATGATTTACCAAAGCTATATAATCAGTGGTGCTCTGTTGTCCGTTGGGAAAAAACAACACGTCCATTTTTACGCACAACTGAATTTTTATGGCAAGAAGGTCATACGATTCATGAAACAGCGGAAGAATCACAGCAAGAAACGCTTAACATCTTAAATATATATGCGTCGTTTTGTGAGGAGTATTTAGCGATTCCAGTTATAAAAGGACAGAAGACGGAAAAAGAAAAATTTGCAGGGGCAAAAGCGACGTACACAATTGAAAGCTTAATGCATGATGGAAAGGCATTACAAACGGGTACATCGCATAATTTTGGCACGAACTTCACGGAAGCGTTTGATATTAAGTTTCTCGATCGAAATGGGAAGTGGCAATATGCGCACCAAACATCTTGGGGCGTATCAACGAGAATGATCGGCGGTCTTATTATGGTGCATAGTGATGATAATGGACTTGTATTACCACCAAAGATTGCACCAACGCAGGTGATGATTGTTCCAATTGCTCAGCATAAAGAAGGCGTGTTAGAAAAAGCTGCTGAACTGCAATCTCGTATTCAAAAAGTTGCGCGCGTGAAAATGGATGCAAGCAACAAAACACCAGGCTGGAAGTTTAATGAATATGAGATGAAAGGTATACCAGTTCGTTTAGAAGTAGGGCCGAAAGATATTGAAAAAAATCAAGTTGTCCTTGTACGCCGTGACACGAAAGAAAAAGAATTTGTAGCTATAAATGAATTAGAAGAACGTATTACAAAGTTACTTGAGGATATTCAGCAGTCTCTATTTGAAAAAGCAAAAACTTTGCGTGAAGAAAAAACGTATGTAGCTACTACTTTTGAAGAGATGAAGCAAGTATCAGCAGAAAAGCAAGGATTCATTAAAGCAATGTGGTGTGGAAGCCTTGAATGCGAAGAAAAGTTAAAAGAAGAAGCGGGCGTTACATCACGTTGTATGCCATTTGAACAAGAAGAATTAGCTACGCATTGTGTGTGCTGTGAGAAAGATGCGAAGCATATGGTGTATTGGGGTAAGGCGTACTAAGAATGAGAAGGAGCTGATTGATCAGCTCCTTTTTGTGCATTTAGATTATTGAACATTGCCGAATCGCCGATATATAGAAAAAGCACCGATATATTAGTCGACATATAAATCTGTATATGTACATGATCGCATGAATTCTTGACAATCCTCAAACAAGGGAAGCGATGGCAATTATGTTATAATATGAGATAAGAAAATAAGGGAAGGAAGTGACTTGGGAATATAGACATCTTTATATTCTAGTGAGCTATGAAACGAACAACAAAGCAAATAATAGCTGGTACATTTTTAGCGACGGTAGCATCTCTTACTTCTACAAATGCTTTTGCACAAGAAGAAACCACAGCTACAGTAAATGCCACAAATTTAAATATACGTCAACAACCAACAACACAAAGTAAAATTGTCGGAAAAGTGAAACAAGGAACAACTGTAAAGGTATTAGAAATACAAAAAGACTGGGCAAAAATTTCTTACGATGGTAAAGAAGGCTATGTTTCACTGCAGTTTTTAAAGATAGCAGGAGCAACGCCTACAATAGAATCGAAGCAACAACCAAGTATTAATAGCGGACAACATGAAACAGGTGTTGTAACAGCAACACGTTTGAATGTTCGTAATAATCCTGGTGTAGGTAGCACTCTTCTTGGAAGTGTTCAAAAAGGAGAGACAGTTACTATTATAGGAAAAGCAAATGGCTGGGCGAAAATTTCGTACAAAGGAAAAGAAGGCTACGTTTCGCTAGAGTTTGTGAAATTAGGGGATAAGGAAACAGAACAGATTGAGTCAGGCCCGCAAGAAACAGGAACAATCACAGCGACAAGTCTGCGAATAAGAAGCGCAGCGAACACAAATAGTACGATTCTCGGATACTTAAAGCAAGGCGAGAAGATAACAGTACTAGGAAAAGCGAACGGCTGGGCGAAGATTTCGTACAAAGGAAAAGAAGGTTATGTTTCGCTATCGTTTGTGAAAGTAGAGGGTAAGGAAACAGAACAGATTGAG
>NZ_JQKQ01000016.1:0-157703 GCF_000746135.1 Bacillus sp. UNC322MFChir4.1 | reverse complement strand
CCCCACTACGCAACGGTCTATGAAACAGGAAGCCCCTTCTTCAATCAGTCCGTAAGGTGGATAAGGAGGGGTTATTCACCATCTGATACCACTAATTATGAACAGTATATTTATAGAATTTTTTGTCTACTTGCATAATAGGGAAATTTGTAGGTAATCTATCAATTTCTATATTTTTAAAATGATTTTTCTCGTAAAACTTATGGGCCGCTACAAATTGCAGTGTTGTTCCTAAGTATATTTCTTTCACTTCTTTTGTCTTTGCCCATGCAATCGCATTATGTAATAAAAGACCGGCTGTTTGAAATATTTTGCCTCTATACTCTTTTTTCACAAACATTTTTCTCAATGCTACTTGATGATTGCCAATATCTAAAAGAGCGATAGTGCCTACAACTTCTCCTTGATAAAGTGCGACCCAAAAATTACCGTTACCAAATTGGTAAATGCTTTCTATGCTAAGTAAATCAGGTTGATTCTCTTTTGAAATAGGGATATTGTATTCATCTTGTTGGATGGAAAGGATTAAATCTAAAATTTGAGATTGATAATTAGAAGAGTATTCTTGTATGGAAAGATTCTCATTCATATATAACACCGTCCGTTTATTGTAGATTTTTATTACTGCTTTCATTATACAAGATTCCATATTGATTATTCTAACAATTTGGAAGTGAAAACCTTCTCGATTTATTCTAAAAGTACCGGATAGAAATGTTTAAGGTTTTAAAAGTAATTCAATAACAAATGTAAAGGGGAATGATTATTGTATGAAAAAAGTATTGTTTCTCGCTTATCCACAATACGCTGATTTTGAAGTAGCCCACGCATTATTTTTGCTTAGAAAAATAGGTAAAGCAAAAATTACTACCGTCTCCGTAGATGGTAAACCAGTAGAAAGTATTGGTGGGTTAAGGACTCAAGTCGAAGCTTCTTTATCTGAAATTAAAGTAAATGAATTTGATCTAATCCTTATTTCTGGAGGAGACGGTGTTCATGAAATAGTAGATGAGGTAATTGTTAGTAAGACATTAATGAACGCCTATAACTTACATATTCCTATTGCCTCTATATGCGCTTCTGCCATTTTGCTAGCAAAAGCAGGGGTACTAAACGGTAGAAAATTTACGTGTCTTCAGCATACATATGAGAATAACAAAGCCCTATTTGAAACATCGGTATATACAGGAACAGATATTGAAGTGGAAGACACCATCATAACTGCAAAAGGTACTGCGTTTGCAGAGTTTGCAGTAACTGTTTGCCAATTAATGAACTTGTTGAAAGAGAAAGAAAAGTTAGATTCAACATTAAAGTTTTGTAAGGGAATAACCTCTTAACTTAAGAATCTTTTTAATATAATTTCAACAATGCCAAACAAGATAACATAGTTATAAACAAGAAACAGGAAGGATAGATGAGAAGATGGCGGATTTTTCAATCTTAAACATTGTTTCAATTATTCTTTTCTTCGCTTTAATACTGTTATTTTTTATTTCGCTTGCTGCGTTTATACGATCACGACTCGTCAATCAATCTAGCCAAAGAGCTTCTTTAGTTGGGATTGAGAAGAAATTAGATAGAGTTATTAAGATGTTGGAGGAAAAAGAAAAAAATTGACAACATGCTTGATAAAACAAGTAAGAAAATATATGAAATTAGAAAAGAACAAGTAATTTGAATAAAGCAAATTACTTGTTCTTATATCGTGAACATAAATGCTATCTGAATGTTTAGTTTATAATAGTATTATATAATTCTAGAGCTTCTTTTACATTCAGTCCACTTTTTACGATGCCATGAATAGATTGAATCATTGCAATCGGATGTTCCGATTGCCAAATATTCCTCCCCATATCAACACCGACTGCACCTTCTTGCAGTGCATTGTATGTAATTGTAAGCACTGCTTCAATTGTGTCTAACTTTGGCCCCCCTGCAATAACAACTGGAGCCGGACATGTACTTGTGATTTTTTCAAAGCCTTTACAGTAATACGTTTTAATGATATCAGCACCCATTTCAACACATACACGTGAAGCTAACGCTAAAAAACGTGCTTCCCGTTTTTGAAGTTCCTTTGCTACTGCAGTTATTCCGAGTACAGGTAAACCATAATCGTGTGCTTCAGATACAACATTCGCAAGGTTTGTTACAGTTTGTGTTTCATAATCAGATCCAACAAAGACAGATACGCCAACGCCAGCTACGTTATGACGCAAAGCTTCTTTTATTGGAGTAACAATTGTTTCATTCGCAAGATCTTTTCCAACTACAGTAGCCCCGCCAGATACACGAAGAACCATAGGCGTTTTACAATCTTCTGGTATACAAGAGTTAAGTACACCTCGAGTTAAAAAGAGGGAGTCCGTGTAAGGAAGTAAACTTTTTACTGTTTCAAGAGGCTGTTCCAATCCATGAATGGGTCCTAAAAAATAACCGTGATCAATTGCTAACATAACTGCTTTTCCATCAGGTAAAATAGTATGTAAGCGATTTTGAAATCCCCAAGTCATAGGGTATCACTCCTTAATTACAGTTTGGATTTTCTGTTTGTACAGTATCTTTTTCTTGAAAATGAGGCGATTTAATAAAGAGCGCTTTAAAATTTTGTGAAGAACGATTGATGAGATAGTGAGATTCATGAGGACGAACTTGTAAGACGTCACCTTGTTTAATAGGAACTTTTACGTGATTAATATAGAAATCTATCTCACCTTCTAATGCATAGAAAATTTCTTCACAAGTTGTATGATAATGGTTTTGAAAATCTTGCCCTGGTTTAATGACAACAACACCTATATCAATATTAGGGCCCTTTACTAAATATTTTGGTCCATTATCACCGAAGCGATAGGAGAAATCTTCTTCATTTACTTTTAGCATGCTTTTCACTCCTTTTTGTAACAATTTACAGAGCGCCAGGTGCAATCCACAAATGAGAAGTAAATCCTTGATCAGCTAATTGGAGTTGCTGCTGATATACAACCTTCCAGTTTTTGTATAATTTTTGGTATTGTTTATGGTTTTCATTGTTCGGTATATACGTTGTTTCCCATTTTACAAATTGTTCAGAAATAGACTCCATTGAATGATAAATACCGGCACCAATCCCCGCTACAATTGCTGTTCCTAAAGCGGCTGCTTCTTTGACTACAGGTACTTTTACTGGAACACCTAATACATCAGCGACAATTTGACACCATAACTTTCCCTTTGAAGCCCCTCCAGCAAAAACTACCTCTTTCGGGAACTGTCCTGTTAATTCTTCAATTAACTTTAAATTTCCATATGTCACGAAAGCTGCATTTTCTTCAATAGCTCGAAATATTTCTTTCTTCCCGCACTTTTCAGGATCTAAGCTTAAATTTATAAAAGAGGGAGATGCATGACGCCAAGAAATATAGTTCATGACATTAGAAAAAATTGGAATGATACCGTGTGATCCGACTGGGACATCCTTTGCTTGTTCCTCTAATAATTCGTAAGCATCGATACCTAGTTCTTTTGCTCGTTGTTTTTCTTCCAGGCAGAAAGCGTCTCGAAACCAGCGCATCACAAGACCGGGAAAAAAGGCAATTGTTTCGTATTGCCAAAGAGTAGGAAGAACGTGACAATTTACACGAATGCGAGCATTTGGATCTAGCACAGGATTGCTTATGTTCACTTCTTGTTGCCAAAAACTTCCGCCGCAAATGAAAGTTTGCCCGCTTTGGACAACTCCAGAACCAAGAGAAGCCATTTGCGCATCTCCGCCTCCAGTAACAACAGGCGTTCCCTCGAATAATCCAGTTTCTGCTGCGCATTGTTTTGTTACGTTTCCAATAATAGTTCCAGCTTCATTTATTTTCGGTGAGAGTACTGATGAGAGGTTGCATTTCTCTATTAGTTCTGGAGCCCAATTTCTAGTATGTAAATTAAAAATCCCCGTCGTACATCCATTGGAAGGATCCATTTGTAATACGCCGCACAACTTATATAAAATCCAATCATTTAACATTGTAATAGAATGTGTTCTTTCATAAATGTCAGGTTGATGTTTTGCAATCCATTTTAATCTTGGTAATGCACCTAGAGCGAATGTTTGCCCTGATATTGTATATATATCATGTTCAAGGTGAGATCGTATTTGTTTAAGTTGTGTAACTTCAGCTGTCGCACGGCTATCAACATTGGCACATGCCCAAATTTCAGTACCATCCTTGTCATATAAAACAAATCCTTCGCGCATACTTGTTGCACTAATTCCTTGAATAGTAGAAGAAGGAATACCACTTGTTTGTAGTACATCTTTTGTACAGTCTTGAATAAGCTTCCAGTTTTCCTTTACGTCAAAATCCATTGAACCTGGATATCGTGAGTTTTCCATATGAACCCATTCTCGTTGACTAACAGCAAGTTGATTCCCTTGTAAATCAAATAAGACAGCACGGATACTACCGGTTCCGGCATCATAAGCTAATAGAGCAGTCATTATATCCCACGCTCCTTTTCTAGTAAACGGACAACCTTATTTCTAGATATATGTAGTAAGGAGGCAATTTATTGTTGGGGAAGATAATCTTTGTAATAACACCACGTAGTTTTTGTTAACAGGTTTTCTTCAAAGTTTAGTTGTATCATGATTTCCATCTCTTCAACATATGTACAAATATTTTTATTTATACCGTTAGCAGTTGGAAGTTACTTGAGAAAAATAATTTTTAGATATGAAGAAAAAGATATACAGTGCTATAAAGCAAGTAGAGAAAAAATAGTATTTGAAAAATGTTTTCTATTTAAAAATAGGTGAAAGTATTTTTAAAGCGTATCTAGGACATTAATGCCATTATTTCTTCTAAGGCAATACAAGTTAATAGTTGATGAAATTATATCGTTCTGTTAAATGGAAGAATATTTCATAAAATGAAAGTAACTAGTTACTTTCATTTTTCTTTATGGTAATATGTTAGTAATTACTTACTTACATATTAAATGGAGGGAAATAAAATGAGAAAAACATCAGCAAGAGAAAAGATTATTGAAGCAGCTGTTTTATTATTTGGTGAAAAAGGATACACAGCAACGACAATTCGTGAAGTTGCTGAAAAGGCAGAGGTAAGCGAATTAACCATTTTTCGTAACTTTAAAAATAAAGAAAATCTATTTCGAGAAAGTATTATTTTACGAACAACACCAGTTGCGTTGTTAGAAGGATTGGATGAACAGTTTACTGGTGATTTAAGTAAAGACCTTACAACAATTGCAGAAACATACATACAGATTAACCTTCCAAAGTTAAATTACATTTGGGCGGCTTTACTTGAATCCAGACAAAATAGTGAGATGAAACGACTGCTTCATGAATTAAATTCACATTTAGTTGATCACTTAGAAACATATTTACAAAAACTTAGTGAAAAAGGATACATTGCACCGTGCAATTATCGATTAATAGCAAACATGTTTTATGGTCAGTTATTTTTATATATGATGAATGTTAGCCTAACTGACGAGGATATTAAATTAGAAGAATACATAGAGACAAGTGTAAATCTTTTTGTTAACGGGGTTTCTTATAAGGAAAATAAAGTGAAACTTTAATCAGTGGGGGTTTTCTTCAACCCCCACTGATTATTAGTTGAACCAATCGGGCTTTTACGGGCAGTTTATCTCCCACCTAACTTCTTTGCTTTCGCCGAATTTTGAGGTGGGAGTATTACTGCCCGTTAATGCGGGATAAATAGGGAGATATAAGGATATGAGGAAATTATTTGCACTATTTGCATTAGTTTCTGGATTTTTTATGGCGATCTTAGATTCAAATATTGTGAGTATTGCACTTCCAGAAATGACGAAAACGTTTCATACTTCAATAGACAATATTTCGTGGATTGCAAATGGATATAACGTTGCGTTTGTTACATGTTTATTAATTGCGGCACGTCTTGCAGATCAATTTGGTCGCAAGATGTTGTTTGTTATTGGTTTATTAGGATTTTCAATTAGTTCACTAATGTGTGGATTTGCCTCTTCTTTTCATATGTTAGTTATTTTTCGTGTACTCCAAGGGATGTCTGCTGCTATTATTGTTCCAGTTGCGATGCCACTTGGATTAGAACTTGTTCCAAAAGAGAAACAAGGTATGATTAGCGGAATTATGGGAGCCTTTGGCGGCTTAGCTGCTGCGATTGGTCCTTCTCTTGGCGGTGTTTTAACAGATAAATGGAGCTGGAATTGGGTGTTTTTTATTAATGTTCCAATTGGTATCCTTTCTTTACTCTTCGTTTTCTTTTTAATTCAAGAATCTTATGATCTTACATCTAGCCGTAAAATAGATTGGCCAGGTATGATTACTTCATCATTTGCTTTGTTTACACTTGTATATGCTCTTATACAAGTGAATAAACCAAGTTTAAACTACGCAACTATGAGTTTTCTGTTTATCATTTCTTTTATAAGCTTCGTATTATTTATTATCATTGAAAAGAAAAGTGAAAATCCGATGTTACCTTTACATTTATTCAGATACAAGGAGTTTTCATTTGCTAATCTCGCTTTGTTTTTTGTGGGGATGGGCATTATGAACTTTTTATTTGTTTTTGCTTTTTATCTAGTAGAAGTAGAAGGAATGAGTGAACTTCGGGCCGGAACGATTATTAGTACATTAGCAATTGTCTCAATGGTGGTGACTGCAATTATGACACCAATTGCTGCTAAGCGTGGAAGTATTGCTATTGGTTGTATAGGAATGATTGCATTTTTAATTGCTTCTTATTCATTTGGTCATATGTCATTAAACGATACGGATTGGGACTATGTATGGAGGCTTATGATTGTAGGTATTGGTACAGGTTGTACACTCGCTCCTTTTACGACAACTGCAGTATTAAGTGTGCCAGCTGAAAAATCGGGTATTGCATCAAGTGTATCAAATATTTCTAGAACAGTAGGTAGTATTGTTGGTGTAGCTGTTTTAGTGGTTATTTTAAATCACCAACTATCTATTGAAAAAGAAAAAGTAAATAAGGAAGCGGAAAAAATCATTTATGAAAGTAATCAAACAAGTTTGCAAAAAGAAAAAATGATCCAAGAGTTAAAATTAATAACTTCACAGCAAAGTGTAATGAAGGATGCGAGTGAAAATAATAAATTTTATAAACAAATTCAAGTAAAATATAAACATGCGGTTATGAATAGTTTTAATCAAACTTTCCAAATAGGTGGGATTATTTTTCTTTTCGCGTTGCTTAGTTTAGTGATCGAAATGTATATGAAAAGAAGGGAGAAAGCCAAAAAAGTAGCTATGCTTTCTTTGAATGAAATGTAATAATAACATTATGTCAACTTTATTTTTGTAATATTTAATGAAAATGAACATTGCAACTATTGTGAACGGGGGAGGATTATGTTATTTCAGAAGAAAGATGTATCCATTCGATACGTAACAGAAAATGATGTTCAAACTTTATCAAACTGGCTATCAAACCCTGAAGTTTTACGCTTTTATGAAGGACGAGATAAAACACAATCACTACAGCAAGTTCGAGAGCGCTATATAAGTAGTTCGGGAGAGAAACGGTGTATTGTAGAATACAAAAACAAATCTATCGGTTATATACAAATATATCCTTTAGATCCAGAATGGAAAGCGTTATATGGATATGATGAGAGAAAAAATGTGTGGGGAATGGATCAATTTATCGGAGAAACAGCGTACTGGAACCGAGGAATTGGTACAGAACTTGTACTGGCTGCAATTACATATATTAAGAATGAATTAGGAGCATTCGCAATCGCGATGGATCCAAGAGTAAGTAATGAACGAGCAATTCGTTGTTATGAGAAGTGTAGGTTTCAAAAAGTAAAAGTGTTAAAAGAACATGAATTGCATGAAGGGGTATGGGAAGATTGTTGGATGATGGAATATAAAAATGAAGGGGATTGTGTGTAATGAAACAAGCACTTATAGTAATTGACGTGCAAGAAGGAATGTATAAAGCAGGTATACCTGTACATAATGGCTCGGAATTATTGCGAAATTTACAGGAGGTCATTCAAAAATGTCGTGCGCATGATATTCCTGTTATTTATGTCCAGCATAATGGTTCTAAGGGGCATCCGTTAGAAAAAGGTACAGCAGGTTGGCACATTCATTCTAAAATTGCTCCAATGCCAAATGAGATGATAGTGGAAAAAGAAACACCGGATTCTTTTTATAAAACGAATCTTCGTGAAGTTTTACAAGAAAAAGGAATTGAACATCTTTTTATTTGTGGATTGCAAACAGAATATTGCGTAGATACAACTGTTCGCCGCGCGTTTAGTGAAGGGTATAAGGTAACGTTGATTCAAGGGGCGCATAGTACGTTTGATTCAGAACAATTACGTGCTGAGGATATCATTCACCATCATAACAAAGTATTAGGTTGGTTTGCGGATATAGTAGATGTAAAAGAAATAAAACTGATTGTATGATAGTTAAGCCAGCATTTTTAGGAGAAATTCCTAGAAATACTGGCTTATTTACTATATAAATCCAATTTTAATTTTTCGACATATAAGTCGCTGCTATGAAGAATACAGCATGAACGCTACTAGCTTTCTCCTTTTGTCTTAAACCCTGCATGACAGCTTCTATGCATGGCCAGATGCTCTCACCCCCTAAAAAGAAAGAGGTTTTTTATAACGTTTTTTTGCCAGTCATAGAGCAACATTATTTAAGATTTTAAATTCAATATCTTTGCGTTCTACAAACCAAGATAAGTCTATGGAAGAAGTGATTCCAGTTGCTCGTACTGAAAAGAAAGGTGATCCCTCTCTTAGATTTATCCTGGATACCAGATGCTTGGTGGCGTTGGGTTAGTCCAGCAAAGAAGAAAAAAGGAATACCTGAAGAAATAAATCGTCGTCATTTTGAAGTATGTGCATTTTCACAGATTATGTGGGAACTTAAATAGTAGGTAGTTTCATATATTGTTACTTGTTGGATGGATCAAGCCCTTTTTAGACAGTCTCTTGTTACATTAATTAAGAATTTTCGTTTAGGCTTAGAATTTTTTTGGTAATTTCATTTCTTTCAGTACTTGTAAAAGTCATTAGTTTTGGAGCTGAAGGGAGGTTGAAATTTACATGAGAATGAGATAATTCAAAAAGAAAAGTACCAATTAATTGTTTATTTTGGTTTTCGATGACAATCCAAAAGATACGCTTTTCATGATCAGGCGTTCCCCATTTTGCTTTTTCAATAGAATTTCTAAAATTTAAGCACCCAGCAATAATAAAGTCATCTTCTTTTGTTTTTTCAGCAGACTGAAAACCTGCTTTCTCAAGCTCTTTCCATGCTGGAGGAAGTAGTTTATCTAAGTACATACCATACGTGGCATCTTCATACTCCGGAAATAATTTTTGGAGTTCCTCAATGGTATTTGCAAGAACTTCTTCCCAATGGTCCTTTAGATAACCAGATACTTTTTGTCCTAACTCTTCAATTGACATTTCGGGTTGAATGTTTAATTTTGACACTTAGATCCCTCCATCATTTTTTATTACTTACTCCTTAATCTTATAACATTAAAGCCAATTATAAAGTTTTCAATTGTATATACTTATTTTAAAGGGAATTAAATGATAAACTTTACAATAAATTTAATGTTGATAGGGATGAAGAAGAATGAAGAGTAATATAAGGCCTATTGATATTGCGAAAAAGTTAAATGTAAGTACAAGCACTTTAAGAAGTTACGAAACAAGGGGGATTATCCCACCCACAGAAAGGTTGGATACAGGATATCGAATCTATACGGAAGAACATTTAGCCTATTTTGAATGTATAGTAGCCATGTCACCTGGGTTTGGAATGGAGATAACAACAGCTGTATTAAAAAAACTGCAACAAAAAAATTTGAATTCTGCACTCTGGATAATCAACGAGATACAAGCAGTCACCTATCAAGAAAAAGAGTTAGCTACTAGAATAATAAAAGACCTAAACAATATCGTTGATTCTCAATCGATAGCAAATAACCTAATGACGATTGGAGAGGTAGCAAATAATACAAAAATTTCTACTTCTACTATACGATATTGGGAAAAAGAGAGATATGTTAATTCAAAGAGAGTTGAAAATAATTATCGCTACTTTAATTCATATCAGTTTATTAAAATTTTGTTAATGAAGCTTACACAAAACGCTGTGTATTCACACGAAATTGTTCAATTTAAAAAATCTATTAGAAATTTGGAGGAATACAATATTGAAGGGGCAAAAAGCATTGCCCGGGAGTGCCAACAGCATTTAAATAAACGTAATCAAGAACAGTTACATGGACTATATTTTTTGTATCGATTATGTGCAAAGTTAGGATTAAAATAACTATGAAGAAAAAGTGTCAGGTGCTACACAAGACAGACCTGAACTTCAAAGTATGTTAAATGATCTAAGAGAAGGCGATACAATTTATGTGACCGATCTGACTCGAATTACTCGTAGTACGAGAGGTTTATTTGAACTAGTTGATTACATAAAAAATAAAAAGGCAAACTTAAAGTCATTAAAAGATACCTGGTTGGATTTATCTGAAGAAAATCCATATAGTCATTTCTTAGTGACCGTAATGGGAGGAGTTAACCAATTAGAACATGACAGGGATGGTTACTGTAATTTCAAAAAAAAGACATAATAAATTTAAAATTTTAGAAGAAGACATTAATCAACATAAAAGACATTATTCTTCTAGTAACCTTTTTTCCTTATTAAGCTAATAGGAGCTTTAGTCGAATAAGAACAAATAAAAAAAGTCGATTTTTTGGTTAAGAGATCGACTTTTTTTATGGGTTGAAACTTCCTTAGCGTTGTAAACCCGCACCTTCCTGACGGTACCTCATATAAGTCTTATTCATGCATTTGATAAATACTTAAAAAGTAGGAGGAGTAATTGCAAAAATGACTACCGCTTTCTTTTTATAGGGATTTTCCCATTTATGTTTCATATAAGAAGGGATTTTTACACTATCTCCTTTGTATAAAGTTACTGTCTCTTGATTTAATTGTAGTGTCACAGTTCCCTCTAAAACAAATGCGATTTCTTCACCTTTATGCTCGATTGGTTCTTCAGAAGAAGAGGATTGCGGCAATAAAGTCATCAGAGCAAGCTCGAGGGCTCCACTTAAATCGGGAGATAGTAACTCATATGATAAACTTTCACTTTCAGGAAAGGTAATTTTTTTTCGCTGGTCAGCTCTTACAACTAAGCTTTGAGCATTCGTTTCTTCCAAAAAGAAATTAAACATAGGAATATTTAAAGCGTTAGATATTAATTTAAGAGTCTGCAGAGATGGATTTGCTGATCCCTTTTCAATTTGACTTAACATAGAAGGAGTGACATTGGCGAGTGTTGCCAGTTCCCGACTACTTAAGCCTTGTGCTTTTCGGTATTCTGCTATTTTTTGTCCGACATTTATATCATTCATTTTTATGCTCCTTTTACTAATTAATTAAATTTAATTAAAATTTATTAATATATATTTAATTCATTTCGTTTATGTGTTAAATTTAGTTTAATTATAATAAATAAATTTAAATTTTAAAATGATAACATGGTAGTAATTAAGAAGGGAGAATATACGAATGAAGAAGTATGACAGTACAACTATACAAACGTTAAAAGAAAAGCACCCTTTATTAAATAAACTTGTTTTGACAGAGGAAGTATTTTGGGTGAATCCGAATAAAGAAGAGTTTGAAACAGGAATGAAAAAAGCTTCTCTTACGAAAGACGATGTAAAAGATGCGGAGGAAAGATTAAAACGTTTTGCGCCGTATATTGCGAAAGCTTTTCCTGAAACAAAAGATACAGGTGGAATCATTGAATCACCTTTAGTCGCAACTCCTTCTATGAAACAACATTTAGAACAAGAGTATAATCAGCATATCGCAGGTAATGTATTACTAAAATGTGATAGCCATTTGCCGATATCAGGATCTATTAAAGCAAGAGGCGGGATTTATGAAGTTCTAAAACATGCAGAAGACTTAGCTTTGGAACAGCATTTATTACATAAACAAGATGATTATTCCATTTTAGATAGTGATACATTCCGCGCGTTCTTTTCGCAATATTCAATCGCGGTAGGTTCAACGGGGAATTTAGGACTTAGTATCGGTATTATGAGTGCTAAACTCGGATTTAATGTGACGGTTCATATGTCTGCTGATGCAAAACAGTGGAAAAAAGATTTACTACGCAGTAAAAATGTTACAGTTATCGAATATGCAGCGGACTATAGTAAGGCAGTAGAGGAAGGAAGAAGGCAAGCAGAAGCGGATCCTATGTGTTATTTCGTTGATGATGAGAATTCAAAAAATCTATTCCTTGGATATGCTGTAGCTGCTTCTCGTTTACAAAAGCAATTGCAAGATCAAAACGTTATTGTTGATGCAGATCATCCGTTATTTGTTTATTTACCATGTGGTGTCGGCGGCGGCCCTGGCGGAGTAGCATTCGGTTTAAAATTATTGTTTGGTGATCATGTACATTGCTTTTTTGCGGAACCAACTCATTCTCCTTGTATGTTAATTGGTTTGCTGACAGGTCTTCATGATAAAATTTCTGTCCAAGACTTTGGCATTGATAATGTGACGGAAGCTGACGGTCTTGCGGTAGGAAGAGCATCAGGATTTGTAGGGAAAGTGATGGAACCGTTATTAAGCGGCTGTTACACAGTGAGTGACCAAGAGTTATATAGATTACTAAAGGCTTTGGCTGATACAGAAGGAATAAAATTAGAGCCGTCAGCATTGGCAAGTATATACGGACCAGTTCAACTCTTTAAAGGGCAGCAATATATGCAAGAAAATCACCTGCAAGAGAAAATGAAACAAGCAACTCATATTATGTGGGCAACAGGTGGGGGAATGGTTCCACCTCACATTATGGAAGAATATTATCAAAAAGGGTAAATAACTTTTCATTAAGTATATTTAAGAGTACATCGCTTATCTAAAGTGGTGTGCTTTTTGTTTTTTATAAGTTTCTTTTGAATTTCATATATTTCTATAACAAGAATAATTTACCATAACGTCGATTTCAGTTATAATTGAATTGTTTTTAAAATTAGAAAAATTCCCATTAATGAAGGAGGATTATTTTGAATACTACCCAATTATCTGAACGATTTAAAAATTTCGCCAAACTGGAATGCAATGGCTCAAGTGAATTATATGAGTATTTATCCACCGAAATTTCTGAAGATGATGAATTATTAGAGCTATGCATGAATTTTCGAGAGGGTCAACCAGTTCCTAATTTACTTTTAGGTGCTGTTCATTATCTTTTGTTAAAAGGGGAAGATCATGTTTTAAAAGAATATTATCCGAGTATTACGAAGAATCCAAGGGAAGTAGAAGATTCTTTTCTTTATTTTAAAGATTTTTGCCAAGTGTATAAAGACGAAATTATTTCTCTTCTAAAGAGTAAGTTAGTACAGACTAATGAAGTAAGGCGCTGTGCGTATCTGTATCCAATATTTTGTTTTATTTATAGCGTTGTCAAGAAACCGTTATCCTTAATTGAAATTGGAACAAGTGCTGGTCTTCAATTGTTGTGGGACAAGTATAGTTACTCATATGGAACAAACGAGGGTTATGGAGATAAAAACTCACATGTTCATATAACGTCTGAAATAAAAGGAAATAGTGTACCACAATTCCTATTAACTAGTCCTCCAGTAGCTTCAAAAGTAGGTTTAGACTTGAATATTAGCGATTTAAATAATTTTGAAGATTATTTGTGGTTAAAAGCGCTTATTTGGCCTGAACATGAAGAAAGGTTGGCACTTTTTGAAAAGGCAGCTACATGTTTAATTGAAAATCCAGTAAAACTTATAGAAGGCGATGGAGTGGCATTGCTTTCAGAAGTTGCAGAAAACCTTCCGGAGGATACTGCAATTTGTATTTTTCATACACACGTTGCAAATCAAATACCAGAAGACTCTAAGTATGAACTGCTAGACAAAATAAAAATGATCGGAAGGAAACGAGACGTTTTCCATCTTTACAACAATATGTGGGATCGAAAGCTACACCTTGATTATTATCTTGATGGTGTTGAATACCATCAAACAATTGGAGAGACGGATGGACATGGTAGATGGTTTGAGTGGAATTTGAAGTAGATATGGCGCAGAACATTGTTATTATATTCAGGAAGAATTAAGTAAGATAGGAATAGATGTGATTTTTCCGATTGATGTAAAGAAACGATAATTACTATAACTATCGTCATGTAATGAAAGAATTAAAAAGGCATTTGAAAAATCCATAATGGAGGTAAACGATGGAGAATATTTCTCAAATTCTTCAAGAAAAAATTGATTTCTTACATTGTGCTAATAGAATTGAAAGATTATCTAAAGGATATTCTCCAGATGAAAAGTATGTAGTGTATTCTGATGATAAAAAATTCTTACTAAGAATAGGAAGTTTAGAAGGGTATGAAAGAAAAAAGACGGAGTTTCAAATATTGCAAAGAATGCAAGAATATCATGTTAAATCCCCTAAGCCCATAGAAATCGGAATTTTAGAAGAAATGAATTTTTGCTACACAATTTATTCTTTTATTGAGGGCGTTGATGTGAAGGAGGCATTAACCGTTCTTACTGATCAAGAGCAATACAAAATTGGTACTGAAGCAGGAGGACAGCTATTTAAAATGCATTTGCTTGAGGCCCCTGTTAATATCAAATCTTGGTATGAACAGGCAATGCAAAAGCATTATCGATACCTTGATGCATATAAGGAAAGTGGAATAAAGATTGAAAATGATCAAAAGGTTATTAATTTTATAGAAAAAAATAAGTATGTATTAAAAGGACGTCCGAACCGATTTCAGCATGATGATTTTCATTTGCAAAATATTATTGTAGACAATAATAGGTATGCTGGGGTAATTGATTTCAATAATTTTGATTGGGGAGACCCAATTCATGATTTTGTAAAAGTATCTTTATTTCAAAGAAATGAGAGCATTCCATTTTCAATAGGGCAAATTCAAGGATATTTTAAACATAATGTTCCTGAAGATTTTTGGATGCTTTATTCTATTTACGCGGGAATGGTTATCTTTTCATCAGTAGTCTGGTCATTACGTTTTGCGCCGCACCAATTAGATGAAATGATAGGAAGGCTACATAATATACTGGAGGATCATAAAGGTTTTGAAATGAAAAGACCGTTATGGTACGAACCACATATGTTGTTTTGTGAAAAGTGATAAATGAAGTGTATTGAAAAAGGGAATTGGAATTTTTGCTAATTAGGTTGATTATATTTTAATAGAAATTGGATTAACAACAGGAGAGATAAGTTTTTGCTATCGCTCCTTTTTTGTTATTTTGGTGAAATTTCTTTTTGATGCATTTGAGATAGACTAATTTTCCGTTAAATAAATACACGATTAGAAAGGGGAAATCTATAAATGTGAATGAAATTAAACTACAGTCCGTTCAATAATTGTATTGATTGTAGTTAAAAAACTTGGTATGTTATTATATCATATTAGGAAAAAGTAAAAGGAAGCGACATCAAGATATAAATTACGAATATCTTGTGAATCGTATCAAAATAATGTTTTTATTTGTATAAATGGATAATATATGCAATATAATGTACAAGGAGATAATATTATGAAAGACAAACTTGGTACAATCCCCTCATTATCTTCAAACTCTGTTTATTTAGGTATTTTGTTAGCTGTAGTTGGAGGCTTTTTAGATGCTTATACTTTCATCAGTAGGGACGGAGTATTCGCTAATGCACAAACAGGGAATGTAGTATTACTCGCTATAAGAGCAGCTAATGGAGAATGGTATAATGCTTTGCTATATATCCCGCCTATTTTAGCTTTTATGTTAGGGGTTTTAATATCAGAAGTAGTAAAGGTTCCTCATATAAGACATGCATTGCATAGTTATAGACGCTCTATTCTTATTTTAGAATGTATTGTTTTGATCATTGTAGGGTTCTTGCCAAAAAGTATTCCTAACATAGTAGTAACCGTATGCATTTCATTTGTATCATCTTTACAAATTTCTACTTTTAATAAGCTTGACAAGTGGGTTTACAATTCAACAATGACAACAGGGAATCTTCGAACTGTTACGCAGGCAGCATATTTAGCATTTATAGAACATAATCAGGAAGAGAAAATACGATTTAAAGAATTTCTTGTTATTATTTTTTCTTTTATACTTGGTACACTGTTAGGCACATTTACTACCACTCATTTAGGGTACAGAGCTATTTGGATTGCTTCAGGAATTTTAGTAATTGCTTTGATTTTGTATCATAAAGATAGAGGGTATTGGAGAAAATCTCAAATATTGAAACGAAAAGTCGGATAATACTACCTCACCATAACACGTTCTTCATAAAAGACATGTGAAGTGGATTGTAGTTTGAAACAATAATGAACTCAATTTGACAAAAAATCCTGAGAAAGAGTAATTCTCAGGATTTTTCTATTCGATTACGAATGTAGTATGATTTCACTCAAATATTTAAAGTTGTTACATCATTTCCGTTTTTTCGCATCAGTAACATCTTGCTCTTCTGCAAACTCTGTTCCATAAGCTAATGATCTATTGAAAGTAAGGGGTTTTCTTTCTGCTGTTTGATAATTAGCAATGCGATTCATTAAATAGCGGTGAACAAAAATTTCTGCTCCTGTAACGATAATTGCTGATAAAATACTTCCCCAAGCAATTTGCATATAATTTCCTAAAAGTACGCTTCCGAAAATCCATACACTCATATAAGTAAAAAGAAAATCAACTACGAGTGCAGCGGTATTTCCCTCTCGCGGTAAAATAATTTGATCTCCTAGCATATATGAAGCGATTGTAACAAATAAACTAAAAGAAAAGATGTCCACAATTGTTGCATCAAAGAATAAATCCAAACCAATCGCAAAAGCAATCATACAGGATATAAATTTGATTAGCAAAACCGTAATATGATTCATCATTTGAACCTCTCTTTTTCTATTTAGTTTGAATGAAAAAGGGAACTTTATACATGGGAATTTAAAATTATAACATGCAAGGTGTTTTCTAAAAAGACGGAAGATAACTACCTGATTATAAATCAAATGCATTTAATATTTATTCAGATTCCACTTATCTGAATGTTTGAAAAATAAACAAAAAATGTTATATTTAGAAAGAGAAAATTAACATTTTTAGGTAAGGGGGGATCAGGGTGTGGATTACTTCAGAAGTAGAAATTCCAGATGAACTATTTGATAAACTCGAACAAGGGAAACTGGTTTTATTTGTTGGAGCTGGAGTATCTATGAAAGGCAATTCAAACTTACCAAATTTTGATGATTTAGTGGATGATATTGCGAGCGCTCTATATGTAGACAAACGTGAGGAAAATGAACCGCACGATTATTATCTTGGGAAAATTGCAAAAACGAAAGATGTTCATCAGATTGCGAAGAATCTTGTCCATGTAGCATATTCAATGCCAAATCCATTACATTATTCTATTTTGCAATTATTTGCAAATGATGAGAATGTTCGAATTGTTACTACAAATTTCGATCAGCATTTTACAACGGTACTTGAGGGATCAAGACGTAAAGTAAATATATACTATGCTCCGGCACTTCCAACGGGAAGAACGTTTAAAGGATTGGCATATATTCATGGTAATGTGGAACAAGAAGAAGAGAATTTAATTTTGACAGATGGCGATTTTGGAAGGGCTTACTTAACAGAAGGATGGGCAAGACGATTTTTGGTTGATTTATTTTCTAATTATACAGTTTTGTTTATTGGATATAGTCATAATGACCCTGTTATGAAATATTTAGCAACTGGATTACCACCAAGTACGAGGCGGTATGCGTTTGTTGCGGGGGGAGATAATACATATCACTGGGAGCATTTAGGGATTAAGCCCATTGTCTATCCAAATAAGGCGCAAAATCATCAATCATTAGCAAAAGCAGTGCAGCGGTGGGCAGAGTTAATGGGAGATAATTATATTACAAAAAGAACACGAATTCGTGATATTGTAACTGTTCCTCCATCTTTAGAGCAGGAACAACTGTCTTATATTAAACAATCTGTAAAAAAAATTGAGACACTTCGTTATTTTGTAGAATTTGCAAGAGACTACGAATGGGTGGAATGGTTAGAAAAAGAAGGACAACTGCGGAATTTATTTTCACAGGAAGCTGAGACTTCTGAGAAAGATCAGTTGCTTGCACAGTGGATTGTTGATCATTTTTTAGTAAGCCACCAAAATGAATTATTTCAGTTGATGTATAAAAATAATACAGAAATATCTACTTTGTTATGGAATACGATATGTAACTTTTTAGTAGATACGGAACAGCCCATAGATATCGTTTCGTTTGCGCAGTGGCTTTTATTATTGTTAGAAAAGGCGAAAAGAAATGAATTTTTCATTGAAAGTCTGCCTTCGTTGCTTAACAAATGTACGTATCCGGAACATAAAGAAATTATGGTTCTTTTACTTACTTGTATATTAGATGGAAAACTAAAATTGAAGCGACTTCGGCAATGGGAACATGAGATGCAAGATGTGATAGAGTTAGCGGAAACAAACCATCTATCAGCTACAAGCTTTTTAAGGCTGCAGCACATATGGGAAGTGAAATTGAAGCCACATCTTTCTTATTTTTCGATTCCAATATTACAGATTGGATTAGAAAAACTACAGAGATTAACGCTAAAACAACAGGCCCTTGAGATCCATGATTCAGTTAGTGATTCACGAAGTGCAATTGAACCACATGAGCAAGATAGCCAACCACGTGAATTTTCGTTTTTAATTAATATAGTTAGAGATTGTATGGACTATGTTTGTGTCCATTATGAGGATAAAGCAAACTTTTATATTTCTTTTATGATGGAATTTGGGAATACATTGCAAAAGCGAATTGCAGTACACAGTATGAACCATACTGTTTTTCGAACGCAAAATGAAAAAATAGAATGGTTGTTACAGTGTCAACTGCTTATCGAAGATACTTGTAAGCATGAAGTCTTTCAACTGTTAAAGAATCATTATGAACATGCAGCTGAACATACGAAACAAAAAGTACTGACAGCCATAGTGAAACAGTTTGAAGAAAAGACGTGCTATGTGGCTTGTAACTTAATTGACTGGCTTTATTTGTGCGTACCAAATCATGAATCTACGAAGCAAACATATGAATCCATGAAACTGAAATTCCCTCATTTTTTATCAAGGCAGTTTCCAGATTTACAAGAGGAGCGGACATTACAACCAATCACATGCAATTTAACAATAGATGGTTTATTGCATATGACAGAAGTAGAAATGGTAAGGCAAGTTATTCAATATTCACAGGAAGGATTGGTAGAGAAGCATCATTTTTTAGAAATGCTTTCAAAGGCTTGTAAAACAAATGTACAATGGAGTATTTCGCTTGCGTATCAATTAGTTGGATATAAAGAAGTGAGTAAAGAAGTATGGTTTGTATTAATTAGAGAGTGGCGCAATAATCGACAATTAACAGATAAGAATATACAAGAGATTTTACCAATGTTGCATCAATTTGTAAGGCATACGACTTATCATTGGCTCATAAGTAGTTTTCTATATGAAAAAAGCAATCAGTTAGCAGAATTTCAAGAAGATACAATTCGCGCAGTAAAACAACTTGCATTTTCGTTATTTCCTCATGTTATGAAAGGAGGGCAAGGGAAAGGTAAAGAGCAAACAGATTACTATAATGAGGCAGTTCAACATCCGGTAGGGAAAATAACAGCAACTTTATTAAAGCTTCTTGCATATGAACATTTATATGATCGAAATATCCATGCGTATTTGTATGTATTTGAAGAGCAGATGCGGAAAAAATCATACTATGTCAATATTATGATTGCGAGGCTTACAGCTGATTTAACATTTCTCTTTCATATCGAGAAGCATTGGTGTAGAAAACATTTAATTCCTTACTTAGATTTGCAGAAAAACAAAGAGGAAACAAAGTATGCATGGGCCGGATTTGTAAATACGCAAATTAATTTACCTTTATTCATACAAACAAAGAAATATATTGCTTTTGCTGTACGGCATTTTCATTTGTTGAATGCACAAACACAAGAAGTCTTTAGGAAATGGCTAAGTCTCATTTTTCTAAAGTGTATTTTATATTGGGATGAACAAATAGATTGGTTGTACGCTCTTTTTATACAGGGAGAAGAGATGGAGAAAGTAAAGTTTATAGAAAATGTATCGTATTATGTAAAAACTTTAAGCTTAAAAGAGCAACAAAAATTTTGGGAAGATTGGCTTGCAGGTTTTTTAGTTGAACGTCCTAAGATGAGTATAATATCTAAGAAAGAATATATCATCTTTTTGCGTTTTGTGTTATATATGGATGTTATTGCTGAAAAAGGAATTGAAACTGTTTTATCGTATTTTTCTATATCTTCATTGCAAGAAGAAAAACAAGCATTGAAGTATTTATTAAAACAGCTTCTGGAAAAAAGCGAGTTGATCCAGCAATGTCCGAAAGTGTATGCAACATTATTTTTTGTTTTATTAACAAAGATAAATGATGCAGAGTATATTGAAAATGAAGTGATTCATCTTCGGCAATTGTTTGATGAGATGAAGCTTGAAAATACGTTACTTGAGGGGATTCGAAATGAGATGATGCGCATTGGAATGATGAATCAACATGCAAATGATTCACATTTGTTATGATGAATCATACGATGCAAAGAAAAAAATATAAAAAATAATGAAAAAGTGTTGACATATTTTGAAATGACACTTTATAATACAATTCATAATTAATAAAAAACAACGCATTGAAGGGAACAGAGTAGTGTTTATCCCCCTGTAATAGAGAGCTGATGGTTGGTGAAAATCAGTACAGAGGTAAACATGAATTACAGTCCTGGAGCATCTTTTTCGTAGTAAAGGCAGAAGTCTTTATGAAGGGAAAGACGGTCAAAATGATCGTTAACAATGAAGAGAGGTAGACAAAAGTGTCTACAATTAGGGTGGTACCGCGATAATAATCGTCCCTACTGATTGGATCAGTAGGGGATTTTTTGTATATATGCGGACCTAAATGAAAATAAAATAATTAGCGCGATGATAGGAAAGAGAGTAGTGGTTGTTTCCCTGTTACAGAGAGCTGGTGGTTGGTGCGAACCAGTACATAAACAAGCATGAATTACAGTCCTGGAGCATCTTTTTCGTAGTAAGGGCAAAAAGTCTTTATGAAGGAAAAGACGGTCAAAATGATCGTTAACAATAAAGAGAGGTAGACAAAAGTGTCTACAACTAGGGTGGTACCGCGATAATGATCGTCCCTACTGATTTGAATCAGTAGGGATTTTTTTATATATTTCATCATAAGAAATCGTTACCAACCTTGTTTTGTTATAAGAATCAGATTCAGAAAATAGGGAATTTTCAATCCCTTAATATAATTTCCAAAAGATAAAAGGAGGAATTTTTAATGGGAAATCATGAATTAGAGAAATTACGTAAACAGGTGGATGAGATTAACTTACAACTTCTAGACTTATTAAATGAGCGTGCAAGGATTGTGAAAGAAATCGGACAGCAAAAGAAATTGCATGGTACGAAACGCTTTGATCCTGTTCGCGAGCGTGAAGTACTTGATATGATTGCAGAGAACAATGAAGGACCATTTGAAACATCCACAATACAACATATTTTCAAAACAATTTTTAAAGCAAGTTTAGAACTGCAAGAAGACGATAATCGTAAGGCATTATTAGTTTCACGTAAAAAGAAACAAGAAAATACGGTTGTTGATGTAAAAGGTGAATTATTAGGAAGCGGCGTACAAACGTTTATTATGGGGCCATGCGCAGTTGAAAGTCTAGAGCAAGTTCGCCAAGTTGCTGAGGCGATGAAAAAACAAGGAATCAAATTAATGCGCGGCGGTGCGTTCAAACCGAGAACATCTCCGTATGATTTCCAAGGATTAGGAGTAGAAGGGCTGAAAATTTTACGCCAAGTAGCAGACGAATTTGATTTAGCGATTATTAGTGAAATATTAAATCCAAATGATGTTGAATTGGCACTTGATTACGTTGATGTCATTCAAGTAGGCGCTCGAAATATGCAAAACTTTGATTTGTTAAGAGCAGTTGGGAAAGTGAATAAACCAGTATTACTAAAACGCGGTTTAGCAGCGACAATTGATGAATTTGTGAATGCAGCAGAATACATTATTGCACAAGGAAATGACCAAATCATTTTATGTGAACGCGGCATTCGCACATATGAAAGAGCTACGCGTAATACACTTGATATTTCCGCAGTGCCAATTTTAAAGAAAGAAACACATTTACCGGTTGTTGTAGATGTAACGCATTCAACAGGACGAAAAGATTTACTTTTACCAACTGCGAAAGCAGCACTCGCAATCGGTGCAGATGCTGTTATGGCTGAAGTACATCCAGACCCAGCGGTTGCTTTATCAGATTCCGCACAGCAAATGGATATTCCGCAGTTCCATGCCTTCATGGAAGAGTTAAAAGGATTTAAAAATAAGCTATCATAATGAAATAACTATTGCGTTGATAGGGAAGCAGTAGCATGTATCTTCTTGTTTCAGAGAGCTGATGGTTGGTGGAAATCAGTACAAAGATATGTGTGAATTACACCCCTGGAGCATCTTTTTCGTAGTAAAGACGAAAGTTTTTATGAAGAGAAAGACGGTCAAAATGATCGTTAACAATAAAGAGAGGTAGACATATTTGTCTATAAATTAGGGTGGTACCGCGACTATCACTGCCCCTACTGAACGGAATCAGTAGGGGCTTTTTTTTACAAAATTGTAAAGGGGAAATAGAAATGAGATATATAACAGCTGGAGAATCACATGGTCCGCAGTTGACAGTTATTTTAGAAGGTGTTCCTGCAGGTCTTTCATTACATGCAGAAGATATAAATAAAGAGCTATTAAGACGCCAAAAGGGATATGGACGCGGGAGGCGTATGCAAATTGAAACAGATACTGTGGAAATTGTAAGCGGCGTACGACATGGCTATACCCTTGGTTCACCGATTACATTGGTTGTGAAAAATGATGATTTCAAACATTGGACAAAAGTCATGGGGGCACAGCCGATTTCTGAGCAAGAAAGTAAAGAAATGAAACGAACAATTACAAAACCACGTCCAGGGCATGCTGATTTAAACGGAGCAATTAAGTATGGTCATCGTGATATACGCAATGTATTAGAACGTTCTTCTGCAAGGGAGACAACTGTAAGAGTAGCCGCAGGAGCTGTTGCGAAAAAGATTTTAACAGAGTTAGGAGTAAATGTTGCAGGGTATGTCCTTGAAATTGGTGGTGTAAAAGCGAAGCAAGTTCTTGATAAATCATTAGAAGAGATGCAGCTGATTTCAGAATGTTCGCCTGTTCGCTGCTTAGATCAAGAAGCCGAGCAAGCAATGATGGAAGCAATTGATGCAGCGAAAAGTAGCGGAGATTCTATTGGTGGCATCGTTGAAGTGGTTGCGGAAGGAATGCCAATTGGTGTTGGCAGTTACGTTCATTATGACCGAAAATTAGATGCAAAGTTAGCAGCAGCTGTCATGAGTGTTAATGCATTTAAAGGCGCTGAAATCGGCATTGGTTTTGAAGCAGCTAGGCAACCAGGAAGTGCTGTACATGATGAAATTTTGTGGGATGAAGAAACGGGTTACACACGAAAAACGAATAACGCTGGTGGATTAGAAGGCGGAATGACAACAGGAATGCCGATTGTTATTAGAGGTGTTATGAAACCAATCCCTACATTATATAAACCACTTGCAAGTGTAGATATTGATACGAAGGAAGTGTTTCAAGCAAGTATTGAACGTTCTGATAGCTGTGCAGTACCAGCGGCAAGTGTAGTGGCAGAATCTGTTGTCGCTTGGGAACTCGCAACTGCGTTAGTAGAACAATTTGGGCAAGATCGTATGGAGCTTATTAAGCAAAATGTTGCTCAGCATAAAAAGTACGTGAATGAATTTTAAAAAGGAGGGTTTTTATGAAAGCAAAAGAGCAATTACAGGAGTTGCATCCATATACACCAGGTAAATCAGCAAAACAAATGCAAGCAGATTATGGTGTCCAGTCATTTGTCAAATTAGCTTCAAATGAAAATCCGTTTGGCTGTTCACCTCGTGTAATGGAAGGATTACGAAAAGAGTGGAATGAACATGCTTTATACCCGGACGGGGGATCGGTAGAACTTCGTGAAATGATTGCTGAGAAATTGCATGTTAAAACAGAGGAAGTTTTATGTGGAAGCGGTCTTGATGAAGTCATTCAAATTATTAGTCGCACAATGCTTTGCCAAGCTGATAATATTGTGACCGCCGGGGAAACATTTCCGCAATACCGTCATCACGCAGTAATTGAAGGGTGTGAGGTGAAGGAAGTTCCGCTTCAAAACGGGGTCTATAATTTAGATGAAATTGCGGCAGTCATGAATGAAAAAACAAAAATAGTTTGGATTTGTAATCCGAATAATCCAACAGGCACATATGTGAATGACCGAAAATTAAGTGAATTTATGAAGCAAGTTCAAAACGAAACAGTAGTTGTAATTGATGAAGCGTATTATGAATATGTCACAGCAAGTGACTTTCCAAATACTATCCCATTATTGAAAGAGCATGAGAACCTTTTGATCTTAAGAACATTTTCAAAGGCATACGGATTAGCGGCATTTCGAGTTGGTTATGCAATTGGAAATGAATCAATTATTGAGAAATTAAATGTTGTTCGTCTTCCGTTTAACGTGTCATCACTTGCGCAAAAAGCTGCAATACTTGCGTGGAATGATGAATCATTTTTACAAAGAACAATTCATGCAAACCGAGAAGGCTTGCAGCGATATGAACGCTTTTGTAAAGAAAATGAGGTTCCATTTTATTCATCTGAAACGAACTTTATCTTTATGCCGTTAGACAATGCACAGGAAATATACGAATTGTGTGCGCACGCTGGATATATCGTTCGTCCATTTTTAAATGGCGTTCGCATCACAATTGGTACAAGTGAACAAAATGAAGGGGTGATTACAGTGTTAACACAACACTTTAATAATAGTAGGTCTCGAGATGAGGCGCATGTGTAAAAAAGTCGTATTAATTGGGACAGGGTTAATTGGTGGTTCACTTGCTTTAGCAATAAAGCGAGAACACAATGTAATGATTACTGGTTATGACATTCAAAGTGAGCAAGTGGAACGTGCGAAACGATTGAATGTAATTGATGAGGCAGGAGTGAACTTGCAGACAATATGTGAAGAAGCACATTTGATCATTTTTGCATCTCCTGTTGAAGAAACAACTAAGCTAATAAAACAACTTGCTTCGTATCAATTACGTGAAGATGTCATCGTGACGGATGTTGGAAGTACAAAAGGAACAATTATGAAAGAAGCGGAAATATTGCTGCCAGGCGGTGTTACGTTTATTGGCGGACATCCGATGGCGGGATCTCATAAAACGGGAGTAGAAAGTGCAAAAGCGCATTTATTTGAAAATGCATATTACATTTTAACACCGATGCGTAATGTCCAGACAGAGAAGGTTGAACAATTAAAAGATTGGTTAAAAGGAACGCGTTCGCATTTTCTTGTGTTAAATACAGAGGAACATGATTATGTAACAGGTGTTGTTAGTCATTTTCCCCATTTAATTGCGGCAGGGTTAGTGAAGCAAGTGGAGAAGCATGCCGGAGAAAATCCGTTAATTCATATGTTAGCAGCTGGTGGTTTTAAAGACATTACCCGTATTGCTTCTAGTAGCCCCAAAATGTGGAGCGATATTGTAAGACAAAACCGTTCTCACTTATTGCAACTATTAGAGGAATGGATTACAGACATGAAGCAATTGCAGCATACAGTGGCAGAAGGGGATGGCGAAGTATTACACAATTACTTCGCAAAGGCGAAAGAATATCGTGATTCTATGCCTGTTCGCAAAAGTGGGGCGATTCCCGCTTATCATGATTTATACGTAGATGTTTTAGATAAAGTTGGTGCATTAGCACATATTACAAGCATACTTGCAAGGCACGAGATTAGTATTACAAACCTGCAAATACTAGAAGCACGTGAAGGATTACTTGGGGTGTTGCGTATTAGTTTTCAAACAGAAGAAGATCGGATGAAAGCAACGGAGTCTTTACAGGATGAACAGTATCAAACATTTGAAAATATATAAAGGAAGGTGTTATATATATGAAAATTGTCCAGCCAGCTAGAGAAGGGTTGCGAGGAACGATTGTTATTCCAGGCGATAAATCAATTTCACATCGTTCTGTCATATTTGGCGCAATCGCTCATGGAAAAACAACGATTAAGGGCTTTTTGCCAGGAGCAGACTGTTTAAGCACGATCTCTTGTTTTCGTGAGATGGGGGTATCGATCACGCAAAACGGAGATGAAGTAGAAGTGATTGGAAAAGGAATGGAAGGTTTACAAGAAGCGGAGAATGTACTGAATGTTGGGAATTCTGGTACGACGATTCGTTTATTACTTGGCATATTAGCGAATACAAACCTTCACTTATGCTTACAAGGTGATCATTCTATCGGAAAACGACCAATGAAACGAGTTACAAAACCGCTTAGCCTAATGGGTGCAACAATTGATGGACGAGAAGACGGTACATATACACCTTTAACGATACGAGGAGGTAATCTTCAAGCAATCGATTATCTTTCGCCTGTCGCAAGTGCACAGGTGAAATCTGCTATTTTATTAGCAGGTCTAAGAGCAAAAGGTGTAACAAGTGTTACAGAACCTTATGTATCAAGGGATCATACAGAACGAATGCTTCAAGCGTTTGGTGTCCAAGTGAAGAGAGAGGGAACAAAAGTTTCAATAGAAGGCGGACAACAGCTAACAGGAACGAACATTCATGTACCGGGAGATATTTCATCGGCTGCGTTTTTCTTAGTAGGTGGAGCGATTACTCCAAATAGTAAGCTTATACTGCAAAATGTTGGAATCAATCCAACAAGAACAGGAATTATTGATGTTCTAACAAAAATGGGAGCAAAATTAACAATTGAACAATGTGATAGAGATGCTGCGGAACCAGCTGCTAATCTTACAATTGAAACATCAAGGTTAAAAGGAATTGAGATTGGCGGCGATATGATTCCGAGATTAATTGATGAAATTCCAATTATCGCTCTTGCAGCAACGCAAGCAGATGGGATAACGATTATTAAAGATGCCCATGAGCTAAAGGTAAAGGAAACGAATCGAATTGATACAGTTGTAGAAGAACTAACAAAACTAGGGGCACGTATAGAAGCGACGGATGATGGGATGATTATTTATGGGAAAACACTACTGAAGGGGAATACTGTAAATAGTCATGGAGATCATCGAATTGGAATGATGCTTGCAATAGCTGGTTGTATTGCTGAGGGAGAGACATTGATTCAAGATGCGGAAGCAGTTGGCGTATCATATCCAAGGTTTTTTGAAGAGATTGAGAAATTGAGGTTAGAAACCCGATAGATTGCATAAAATCTATCGGGTTTTTTTGTGTGAATTTTGTATTTTTTGATTATTGTGTTATATTTTAATGTGCAGTTACGAAAGGCGCTAGAGGGGGAATGGGAGCATGGAAGTAATTCAATTAGTAGAAGAACAATACCGGGAAGCAATTCGAATATCTGAATATGCCTTTCAATATAAAGTAGCAGAAGATCAAATTGAAAATCGTCTTCAGCTTATGAAAAAATATCACCAAATTTTTGGGATATTAGAAGAAAAAGAACTTGCCGCAAAATTACACCTAATCCCGTTTGAAATATTTTTAGGTGAAGAAAAGTTCAAAATGGGCGGGATTGCAGGCGTGGCTACATACCCAGAATTTAGACGAAACGGTTATGTGAAAAAATTATTAACATATGTTTTAGAAACGATGAAACAAGACGGTTATAGCGTTTCCATGCTACATCCATTTTCTGTTTCTTTTTACAGGAAGTATGGATGGGAGCTGTTTGCGAATCGCCTTGTATGTTCATTAACAAAAGCAGATTTAATTATGAAAGAACACGTATCAGGAAGCATGAAACGATGTAAGAAGGACTCTCATTTGAAAGAGATTGAAATCGTATATGAGCAATTTGCAAAGAAATATTCTGGTATGTTAGTTCGAACTCGGGATATTTGGTTAAATTTTGTCTATGGTGATCTAAATGCAGCCGTTTATTATAATGAAGCAAATGAGCCGATGGGGTATATTTTGTATAAAGTAGAAAGCTCTAAGATGAAAGTAGAAGAATTTGTGCCATTAAACAGCGAAGCTAGAACTGGTTTATGGAATTTCATTTGCCAACATGATTCAATGATTCAAGAACTTGAGATGATTGTTCATGAAAAAGAACCATTGTTATTTTCACTACAAGAGCCGCGCATTAAAGCGGAAATAAAACCGTACTTTATGGTTAGAATCGTTGATGTTGAACGTTTTATTAAGCAATATCCATTTGCTTGGGAGAATAACGAAGAAGAGGTTATTTTACATATTTCTGATTCATTTGCACATTGGAATAATCAAACGGTAGTTTTACGAGAGAAAGAAGCAGTAATCGTAAATGAAGAGGATGCTTCAGTGTTTAAGGGGAAGGGAATACATGTAAACATCAATGCTCTGTCTACAGCACTGTTCGGTTATAAAAGCCCATGGGAATTATATCAAATTGGTAACATTTCAGGAACGGAAAAAGACATAAAACAATTTGGAAAATTGATTCCTTCCCCGCAACCATTTATTTATGATTTCTTTTAATTATTTATTGGGAAAGAACATAAAAAAAGCGCTATTTGAAAGTAGCGCTTTTTATGTTCATTAAAATGGCTCTATTCGTAAGAGTGTTACATTTAAAATAAACGAGGGGTAATCATTCAATGATTTTGAAAAGGAATGTCAATCTTTTTTAGAGAATGCCCTTAATAGTGATCAATGGTATATTTGGGTTGCGGAGGAAAATGGAAAAATTGTATCACACATATATATAACATTAATACAAAAAGTACCCCGCCCTGGTAGAATAACACATCCATTTGCTTATATGACAAACGTATTTACTATTAAAGAATATAGAAATAAAGGTATTGGAAGTAAGCTCCTTACAACAATAAATGAGTGGACGAAAGAAAATAGCTACGAATTTATCATTGTGTGGCCAAGTGATGATAGCATTAATTATTATAAGAAAAATGGGTACATCCATTGTACAGAACCTATGGAATATTTTCCTTCTTAAAGTAAAAAGGTGTATAAGTTCAAGAACAGAGTAAAAGTTAAATAACTATATTTTAAGTCCATCCTAAATTTAGAACGGGGTTATGCTTGGTTGAATTTTTAAAATAAAGGCTCTGTTAAGGGTGAATGTTGATATTCAAAACCTACCTGAAATATTATTAAACACATCATAAATAGAGAGAGGTGGAATAACAATATGAATTTAGTGGAGCAATATGATACGTTATTAACTAATGCAGAAAGTCTCTTACATGCCTATGAGGATATTGTAAAGAATAAAGAGTTGTACAAAGAAGGACAACGGGTAATTGGTATATGTAAAGAATGGATAACAAATAATGAAATTACTGCTGATGATATATACGAAACTGTAGATTCACAGGATGGATACGATATAGTTGAATTTGGTTACTTGAAGGGTATAACAGAGGAAGAATCGTATAAGTGGGCATTATTAACGAATATAGTGTGTGTATTATGTAGTCTCGCCTATCAAATGGAAAATCAAAAATATGTACCACAGGCTATCGAGTGCATTATAAATGAGAAAATAGAACGATTTGTAATATTTATTAACCAAAATATGGATGAATATGAGGGGATTAAAGAGTGCTTGAAGTATTTTAATGAAAACTTATGTTATTAATGCAGAATATAGCATACTATCAACATTGTTCTTTAACAAAGCCAAAAATTAATTAATCTCTTATCACTTTTTACTTCAAGTAATTCACGAATTTCTCGTAATGATCATCCTTCCTCTAACCGAAGACGAACTGCTTCTTGTTTTAATTCTTCTGTATATGTTTGAAATGTTTGTCCTTTTTTCGCCATAAAAAATCCCCTTTAGGTAAAACAGTACTGAGTCCACCATACCTGATGGACTCTTTTTTTACTGTCTACCTAAAGGGGATAATCCCAGTTAGACGACCCGCTTTTTCTTTTAGCTCTTTTTTCTTTTCGGTAAGTCAGGAGCCTTCTTCATTGTGTCAACAACATGCATGACCGCGAAATATGGATGTTTTAAAATCATTTTCGGTCCGCTCTTTTTCATAACATCCTTAACGAAATCTTTCATATCTGGTTTATAACAATGAATTTTGCAATTTTGACATGCTGGCTTCTTCTCTTGAAATGGACATTTTGATAAACGAAAATAAGCATATTCTTTTAACTTATGACATTCTTCACATATAGTATCTTGTTCATGTTCGTTTTTACAATACATATCAATCATAATGCTAATTGTTTTTTCTTCACGTTCAATTCGATTCATGACTAGTGCCTCCCGTTCCAAAGTCTCTCTGCTTTGATTGTAAGACTTTTTTAGAGGGTTTACATGAATATTTATTGACAGTTTTTCTAATGTTTATCTCTTTCCTACGAATTATTAATGGAGAATGTTCTTACCAATCATAACCAACAGCAAAAGTGAATGCATTAAGACATAAATACACATCTTTCTTTTTCTTACGAGCTTCGGATGCTTAAACCACTGGAACGATAAGCGTCCACTCGATTCTTCCACGCTATTGATTGATCTATTTTAGCTATAAAAAATCTCCTTTCCGTCTTGTACGTAAGGAGATTATGACATGGAACTGATTCAATTGGTAGGTGGGAACACTTTAACGCTTACTTTAGTTATGGCTAATATGTATATACCTATATTTATTAAGGAGTTTTACAATTTAGGTCTTTAAGAAGTGATATCAAATCTAGAATAGCCATTCAATTGTTTATCATTCATTTCTGAAAAGTGTTATGTATAAATCAAATAGCTTAGACTTTTGAATATTTGTATCAAACATCAAAAGTCTATTTATTTTTAATAATATTTATTTTATAATAATTTCAATTAAAATATATTTCTTATCTGGAGGTGAATATGAAAAATTATAGATTTTATTCGTTCTGGATCGCTCAAACAACCATCTCATTAGCTGATGTCGTATATATTATGGTCATTACAACTTTTATTTATCAGAAAACGGAATCCGTATTATTTGCTTCTTTATTTCCCTTTTTGAAGGCTCTTACAAGATTACTAGCTGGTTTGTCAGCACCGCTCATTCTACAAAATATTTCTACGTCAAAAGCACTTGTAAATTTGCAAATAACGAAGGGTATCTTGATTACTTTATTATTATTAGGGTTTACATTCTTAACTTCTCATACTTATATTTTATTCACTTACATAATGATACTTTCTTTTGTTGAAGGATGGGGGAATCCCTTGTTGAACTCTATCGTTCCCCAAATCGTTTTAAAAGAAGAACTTGTAAAAGTTAATAGCTTGTTTTCGATTTCCAATCAAGCGGTACAAATTGGTGGCTATACGCTGACAGGATTTTTTGTCGTAAAAATAGGATATACTCCTACTTTACTAATAACGACTATCTTGTTATGGATTTCTATCGTTTGTTTATACATAGCCATTCGCTCTCTGTACAATGAGATAAGAGAAAATGAAGGGGCATCTAAATGGACACTTATGAAGGAAGGTTGGATTCATATTTGGAGTAACTCAACCTTACGATTAGTTACATTAATGGATGTAATCGAAGGAATTGCAGGTCAAATTTGGGTTGGGGCGATTACATTGGTTTATGTAAAAGAAATACTCCACAAAGGAGAACAATGGTGGGGCTATATAAATGCTAGTTATTATATCGGTACAATTGCAGGAGGACTTATAACGATATACCTAGCGAAAAAGATTCAAAAAAATCTTATAATCAGTATGGCAGCTGGCTCTTTTTTATTCAGCGTTCTTACTTTATTATATGGGCTGAGTAGTATACCTGTCTTATCACTGATACTCTGCATTGCGATGGGACCAGCATATCAAATACGGGATGTAGCACAGCAAACTGCATTTCAAACAAACATAGATGTGCCATTACTTCCGAAAGTATATGCTTCTCGCGACGTTCTATTGTCAACGGTTTCGAGTATTTCTATTTTTATAGTCGGAGTTATAGCTGAATATTTAGGTATTAGAATGGTGTATATATTTGGCGCTGTACTTATCTGTATCTCGGCAGGATTGTCTTTTGTTTTATTTCAAGCAAAAAATACGGATTTACAATGTTAAAAATCCTAATTTACGCCCTCACTTCCTCTATTTAATTTTTTAAAAAGGATATATTTCCCTGAATATCAAAATAAATTATAGAAAAATGCCGAGAGGGGTGTATGTCATGGGTTTTCCGCCTCAACAACAAAGTAAACCTGGCATTGAATCATTAATGATCCCCAGACCTATATTTGATAACCCAAATTACAAACCAGCCGGTAAGCTTATAAATAAGGTAGCGCTTATAACTGGTGGGGATAGCGGAATTGGAAGAGCTGTCGCTGTAGCCTTCGCGAAAGAGGGTGCGGACATTGTAATTTCATACCTAAATGAACACAGTGATGCAAAAGAAACAGAGTTCTATGTCAAAAAGTATGGTCGTAGTTGTATTAGCATTCCAGGTGATATTGGGTATGAGCAGCATTGCCAACAAGTTGTAATGCGAACGATTCAGCAATTTGGTCGTATTGATATTTTGGTTAATAATGCTGGTGTACTATACATAAGGAATAGTCTACTTGATGTAGATTCAAATCAACGGGCAAGCACCTTTCACACAAATGTTTTTTCACAGTTTATTTTAACGAAAGCTGCTTTACCGTACATGAATTCAGGGAGCTCCATAATAAATACAACATCCCTTAGTGCCTATGATGGAGATCAAGATGCAATTGACTACGCAGCATCTAAAGGAGCCGTTGTTTCATTTACACGTTCTTTGTCATTGTCACTGGCTTCGCAAGGGATTCGAGTTAATGGTGTTGCCCCAGGACCAATTTGGACTCCATTAATTCCATCTTCCTTACCCCCAGAATGGCTTGCCACATTTGGAGACCATGTACCTATGAAGCGAGCTGGCCAACCGTTTGAAGTAGCACCCGCTTATGTATTCTTGGCATCTGATGATGCATCTTACATATCAGGACAAATTCTGCACGTGAATGGTGGAGAATTTGTAAACAGTTAAATACTTACAAAGCTAATAGAGCCATTTTATATTTCATAAATGACTCCATAATAGTATAAAGATCCGGTATTTTTTTATAGAGTATCGGAATTTTAGATTGTCTATGGAAGAATTAAATGTTCTTGAAGACTTGGTAGTAGCTGAGGGGTTCTGTTGAAAAGTTCGTTAAAGAATAGATCAATTCAGCTAAATGCATCTCATTTTATGCGATTGTTACTAAATACTATAATTCATCGTACGTCGAAAAACCGATATCTGAGCTCGGCATGTGTCAATCGTGAGGGGAGTTATAGCGATTAGCTTAAACAATGGTGTCCGTGGTGACGCGAAATCTGAAGGAAGTCAGCGGTAAATCTCCGGTCTGAGGAACATGAACTTCATATAAGGATAGGTATCATTTGGGGAGATTGCAACACAAATCAAAGTCTTTACATAATCTATAGATTATTAAGTTTGTTATGGTGATAAATAGAGAAGAAATGAAATGTTAGGATATAATTAACAAACTTTCCTTGCTCTATGTATGTTTGCTACTATATAATGGCTATATCCTAAAATACGTGAGTCGTAAGATATAGGTTAAGAGTGTTTTAGATAAAATTCGTTAAAAAACAGCGGTATTAATAGGAGGAACTAAATGATTACAGTAAGTAACGTAAGTTTACGTTTTGCAGATCGTAAGCTTTTTGATGATGTTAACATAAAATTTACACCAGGTAACTGTTATGGTTTAATCGGAGCAAATGGTGCTGGTAAGTCTACATTTTTAAAAATTTTATCTGGTGAAATTGATCCATCAACTGGAGATGTGCATATTACACCAGGTGAGCGTTTAGCTGTTTTAAAACAGAACCACTTTGAATATGAAGAATTCCCAGTATTAGAAACAGTAATTATGGGACACACACGTCTTTATGCAGTAATGCAAGAAAAGAATGCGATTTACATGAAAGAAGATTTCAGCGATGAAGACGGTATGCGCGCAGCTGAGCTAGAAGGTGAATTTGCTGAGTTAAACGGTTGGGAAGCAGAATCAGAAGCTGCAATTCTTCTAAAAGGACTAGGCATCGGTGAAGACCTTCATGCGAAAAAAATGTCTGAGTTAACAGGGGCGGAGAAAGTAAAAGTATTACTTGCACAAGCACTATTTGGTCAACCGGATATTTTATTACTAGATGAGCCTACGAACCATTTAGACTTAAAAGCAATTCAATGGTTAGAAAACTTCTTAATGAACTTTGAAAATACAGTAATCGTTGTATCCCATGACCGTCACTTCTTAAATAAAGTGTGTACGCATATGGCGGATCTTGATTTTGGTAAAATTCAACTTTATGTTGGTAACTATGATTTCTGGTATGAATCTAGTCAATTAGCGTTAAAATTAACACAAGATGCGAATAAGAAAAAAGAAGAGAAAGTAAAAGAGTTACAAAACTTTATTGCTCGTTTCAGCTCGAACGCTTCAAAAGCGAAACAAGCTACTTCTCGTAAAAAATTATTAGACAAAATTACATTAGATGATATTAGACCATCTTCTCGTCGTTATCCGTTCGTTGGCTTTACACCAGAGCGTGAAGTAGGGAATGATTTGTTATCAGTGGAAGGTCTTTCTAAAACAATTGATGGTGAAAAAGTATTAGATAACGTGTACTTCACTGTTAATAAAGGTGATAAAATTGCATTTGTTGGTCGTAATGAAATTGCAATTACAACTTTATTTAAAATTTTATCAGGTGAGATGGAGCCAGATAGCGGTTCATTTAAATGGGGCGTTACAACATCTCAGGCGTACTTCCCAAGAGATAACTCTGAGTACTTCGATAATAGCGAGATGAATTTAGTTGAATGGTTACGTCAATTCTCACCACAAGATGAGTCTGAAAGCTTCTTACGCGGATTCTTAGGCCGTATGCTGTTCTCTGGTGAAGAAGTAAAGAAAAACGTTTCTGTTCTTTCTGGAGGAGAGAAAGTACGCTGTATGCTTTCTAAAATGATGTTAAGCGGTGCAAACGTATTATCATTTGATGATCCAACGAACCACTTAGACCTTGAGTCTATTACAGCATTAAACAATGGTTTAATGGCGTTTAAAGGAACAATCTTATTCACTTCACATGACCATCAGTTTATTGAAACAATCGCAAATCGTATTATTGAAGTAACACCAAGCGGTTTAGTTGATAAACAATCGACATATGATGAGTATTTAGAAAACGTTGAGCTTCAAAAGCAAGTAGAAGCTATGTATAAAGAAGCTAAATAAATTTAACATCCCCTTTATATAGGGGATGTTTTTTTGTTTCATAAAAAGGTGTTTGTTGATGCCGAATAAGAGGAGTCCTTGCGCTCTAGGAAGAATAGATAGTAAATATTTTAGAAAATAGAAGGGAATGAAATCAATGAAAGCTTTAAAAGAGAGCGCGCAGCGAGTACAAAATAAATTATTAGAACTAGGATATACGAATCAAGTAATCGAATTACCAGAGAATGCACGAACTGCTCAAGAGGCAGCAGAGGCAATTGGCTGTAAAGTAGCGCAAATTGGTAAATCGATTATTTTTAGACTTGAAACTTCCGATAGACCACTGTTAATTGTTGCTAGTGGAATAAATCGGATTAATGAAAAGAAAATCGTGAACGAATTACATGAAAAATTAAAAAAGGCTGATGCTGATTTTGTACGTGAACATACTGGATTTGTAATCGGAGGTGTTCCGTCATTAGGACATGCAGAGCCAATTATTACACTTATTGATGAAGATCTCTTGCAGTATGATGTGATTTGGGTTGCTGCGGGGCATCCGAAAGCAATATTTCGTCTGACACCTGAGGAACTAGTACAAATGACAAAGGGTCAAGTAGTTTGTGTAAAATAAATAATTAAAATGAAATGTATAAAAAACTACCTGTTTCTATATTCACTGAAGGAGCAGGTAGTTTTTTGATTTTCCCTTTCAATATGTCACAAATGAAGATCTTAAATCGTTTTAAGGGGAAAGGGGGAATTAAGATGAAACATATTATTATTTTAGGCGGAGGATTTGCTGGTATTAATTTATTAAACGGGTTAAAAAAAGAATTACGTTCTTCACTTGGAAAAGAAGTGAAAATCACGTTAATTGATAAAAACTCGTTTCATTTTCGGAAGGTCTTATTGTTTAAGTCAGTTGTTGAAGCTGCAGATTTAAAAGTTCCATTAAAAAGGTATTGTACAGATGGAATGGAATGTATAAAAGGGGAAGCGATAGCGTGTAATCATTCTGAAAAAGAAATAGAGGTAAAATTAGAAGATGAAAGAATAAGAACCGTGCAATATGATTACCTTGTATTTGCTTTAGGGAGTGTCATTCAAGAAATTCCCAGTACGTTAGGTGGTACAACATTAAGTAGTGTGCAGACTGCTGCAACAGTAAGACAAAAATTGCTTTCGTTAATTCAATTAGCAAAAATGGAAGAAAACAAAGAGGTTAGACGAGAACTATTGCGCGTTGCTATTGTTGGTGGAGGGATTACTGGTATTGAGACTTCTGCAGAAATATGTGTTTGGTTTAAAGAAGAAGTTCAAAAGGCAGACCTTAATCCAGCTGAGGTAGAAGTCATTTTGTTTGATTCAAAAGAACATTTATTACGAGGTGTTCCAGTAAAAGTAAGTGAACGATTAACAGATGAACTTAAAAAGATCGGAATAAAATGCATCTGTAAAACGAAAGTAATGAAATTTGAAAATGGTCAATTACTGTGTACAAACGGAACAACATATGCAGCGGGTGAGTGTGTTTGGACACCAGGTGTGAAAGTGAATCCTATCATTCAATCATTTCAGCTTCCGTTATCAAATGAGAACCAAATATTAGTCACTAATACGTACAGTATAGAAGGACATTCACATATATATGCAATTGGAGATTGTGCAAGGATTGTTGACAAAAAAACGAATCAAGTAGATGGAATGACGTGTAAAGAAGCGATTCCGCAGGCGACGAGGTTGAGTAAAATTTTAAAGAATGAGATACATGGAATATGTAACTCTGTCACTCACAAAGCGTACCCGGTAAAATTATATTGTATAAGTCTTGGACCTCATAATGGCTTCGTTTGGATTCAAAAATGGGGACTGGACTTTATTTTATCAGGGAAAATGGGTGCTCGTATTCGAGAAAGAACATGGGATCAAGCTAGTTTGCTTGTCTAACTGAAATAGAAAGTGAGGACTATTTATATGGAAAACGCTGAACTTAGTCAATTATATACCGATTATAAACCGCTCCTTTTCTCACTTGCTTATAAAATGACGGGCAGTATTGCGGATGCAGAAGATATTATTCAAGATGTGTTTATAAAGTTGAATGAATATGAAATGAAGCACAGCTTAAACATAAAAGCATTTCTGTGTAAATTGGTTACGAATCGTTGCTTAGACTTATTGAAATCTTCAAAGAAAAAAAGAGAACTTTATGTTGGAACATGGCTACCAGAACCAATTGCAGTAATAGAAACAGATCCATTACAGGAAATAATGATGAAAAATGATATGTCATATGCTTTGCTTGTATTATTTGAGCAATTGAATCCTATAGAAAGAGCTGTTTTTATACTCCGTGAAATTTTGGAATATGACTATGAAACGATTGCTGAAATTGTGCAAAAAAAAGAAGCAAATTGCCGTAAAATCTTAAGTAGAATAAAAAAGGCGCTTCCAGAACTTGAAAAGAAAATTGCGGTCGAAAGTGTAAAAGAAGATCATGAACAAGTCATCGCATGTTTTATAAACGCTATTCAAAAGGGAAATACAAATCAGTTGATGGAAATTCTTTGGGAAGATATCACTTATTATGCAGATGGCGGCGGCAAAGTAACCGCTGCAGCTAAACCTATTTATGGTGCAGTGCGTGTAAAACAACTTCTTACTACGTTAGCAACAAAATTTCTTACGAATCAAGAAGAATACTTTATGTTGCAAACAGAAGTAAATGGTTGTCCTGGAATTGTAATTAGAAATCGTACAGGAATACAAGCTATAATGAGTTTTGAATTTGAAGGGGTTAAAATTAAATCTATTTATATTATTTTAAATCCTGATAAGTTACAACATTTCCATATTAATATAGATCTAGCGGATTAAAAACGCGTTAGAAAAGGGCTGATTCTTATAAGAATCAGCCCTTTTATTCATGTTAAATTCGTTTATCATGCCAGAAGTTTAAGTCGAAATGTTCGTTTTCATTATAACTTTCAAACTCATAGCCCTTATCTTTTAGCCCTTTAATAATAGCAGACACGGCAGAAACAGATTGTGGGTGAATATCATGTAGCAAGATTACCTCTCTGTTTGTTTTTGCACCTGCAATTACATTTTCTACAATTTTAGCAGAAGCAGCATCCACTGGCATTTTATTATATTTCCAATCTAAAGAATCGATCGTCCAGTCCCATACGCGCAAATCATTTTCAGCGACTTGATTTCGCAATGCTTCATTGAGTCCTGGCATGGAACCATACGGTGGACGAGTTAATTTTGGAGATTGTCCAATAATATTAGAAATTAATTTTTGATCTTCTTTCATTTCGTTCACATAACCGCCTTGCTTGTACAGCTTCGTGTAATCATGTGACATACTATGCATGCCGACATAGTGACCTTCTGCTAATTCGCGTTTTACTAAATTTGGATATTCTTTAACGTTTGAGCCAATAAGGAAAAAAGTAGCTTTTGCACCATTTTGCTTTAGTGTATCCAATAGTTGAGCTGTGTATTTTCCAGGTCCATCGTCAAAAGTAAGATATGCTACTTTTCTAACTTGACCATTGTATTGTTGAGGGGTCTCTTTTGGAGCTAATGCAGTTTGTATTTCACTTACTAGTTGAACAGTTTGTGAAGAATCCTCTGTACTAGCTTTTACAATGTGATTTGACCCGATAGATGCTCCGCATATGCATGAAATTCCTACACACATAATAAGAGATCTTTTAAATAAAGTTACGAGTGATGATTTGTTACGCATAAATGTCCTTCTTTCTGTATCTAATAATTCCATTCTCTTTCATTCTATTATATTAGGAATTTTATGTATAGTACTGAAAAAATATATTTACAAGTAAACAATGTTTTTTGAACTCAATGTAAGATTTTTGGGATTTCGTTTATGAAAGGTGTAATGAAATCATACATTTTAAAGACATATGCTTTTAGGATGGAGTGGAATTATGAAGGGCTTTCATTTAAAGGATAAGAAATTCGCTTTTTTTCAACGATTTATACAAAGGAAGAACTTAAATACATGTGAAATTATTATGGGGGCCATGTTTCAAAAACAAAAATATAAAGTAGGAAACGGGCAAAGTGATGATAGAGAAGAGAATTTAGAAAAGTACTTTCGGCCGTCATGCTTTCCCGTTCTGAATAAACGATTTAACTATCAATTTTTTGATTCCTTCATTGATAAACAATACTATCAAATCGTTCTTCCACCGTCGCTTATGAATTCACCGGAAAATACAATTATAAATTATTTCAGTGTTTTACGAGAAGCTGAAAATCTTACGAAATATAAAAAGGGAGGTTGCGGGAGTGTTGGACTATCAAAAATTCCGTATCCAATCGCTTATAACTTTTTCACAAGTCAATATCAAAAAAGAGTTTCCTATAAGAGTTATTTTCGTTCATTCGAAGGAATTGGACATATCAATTTAATAAAACTAGCACCGTTACATCGAGATAAAAAATATCCAAAGGCAAGCCGTTATTTCTTTGAAATTGAAACAATTGAAGGTTCAGCTAAAGGGATTACTTATTTCGCTTATTATTACGGTTATATTTATATTGAAAAGGAAGGTAAATCATACAAAATTGCCGATATTGACCTATATGGTGAGGACTTTTTATGTGCTGCTTATCATCTTTGGCAACATAATGCAGAGGCGGTTGTTGATATCATGTTCGGAAATTGGTGTGAACTTGTAAAGGAACGACTTCCAACAAAACAAGAAGACTATACGAAACAAATTGATGTGATTGGAACTGATGGGAACAAATATCGCTTTGTATTTTTTCAACTAACAAATGACACAGATATTTTGGCCGCGCAATATAAAAAGGATACGAAAGGACAATGGGAGTTTATTGAAATCGATCCTGAAAAATGTTTATAAATCAATTTATATAAATGTAAGTTAAAAAAATTGACATCCAACCTTTTTAGAGGGGACGAGCCCCTATGATACATAAGGTTTATCCTTTCGTTATTAAATAAGAAAATTCTAACCTTTTCACTCTCGGTGTAAGGGGGAATCATATTTGGGGGGGCGGAGTTGAGGTGAATCGATGAAAGAGGATATTTCCAAATTTAATAGAGATTTTCAGATAAATTATGCGTGCTGAAGGAGTGAGGTGGATATAGCACATTATATTAGTAACAAGGTTATCTAACGGTGATAATATAAAATTTTTCTTTTTGTGTAGCTGTTATCATACTTGTTATATTATTCATTTCACAAGACGTTTGATAATTAAAGAAACACAGGGTACTTGGAGTTATTATGATTTAAATGATACTGAAGTAAATAGCCTGTTGTTACTCTTTGATTACAGTAGTATTTGAAAATTTCTTTTGTAGTTTCAATGCAACATTAACAAGTGCAATTAAAACAGGCACTTCTACTAATGGACCGATCACTGCTGCAAAAGCTGCTCCTGAATGAATACCAAATACCCCAACTGCAACAGCGATAGCTAATTCAAAGTTATTACTTGCTGCTGTGAATGATAAAGAAGTTGCAACAGGGTAACTTGTTCCCATTTTCTTAGATAAGAAGAACGAAACAAAGAACATTAAGATAAAGTAAATAAGTAATGGAATTGCAATTCGTACAACATCCATTGGTAGCTGAACAATCATTTCGCCTTTAATAGAGAACATCACAATGATTGTAAAAAGTAATGCAATTAACGTTAATGGACTAATACGAGGAACGATTGTTGACTCATACCATTCACGTCCTTTTGTTTTTACAAAAGTAAGTCGTGTTAACATACCTGCAACAAAAGGAATTCCGAGATAAATACCCACGCTTTTTGCGATTTCCCCCATTGAAATATCTACAACAAAGCTCTCCATACCTAGCCATTTCGGTAATACTGTGACGAATACATATGTGTATACAGAGTACAGTAAGATTTGAAAAATAGAATTAAAGGCAACAAGACCTGCAGTGTATTCACGGTCACCTTGTGCGAGATCATTCCATACGACAACCATGGCAATACAACGAGCTAAACCAATCATGATTAAACCCACCATATATTCTGGATAATCTTGTAGAAAAACGATTGCTAATACGAACATTAAAATTGGTCCAATGACCCAGTTTTGAAATAAAGATAATAATAGCACTTTCCAGCCTTTAAATACGCGCCACATTTCCTCGTAGCGAACTTTTGCTAGTGGTGGATACATCATAATAATGAGTCCTATGGCAATGGGAATAGACGTTGTTCCTACTTGTAAAGAGTTTAGATGATCAACAAAATTAGGTGATACATAGCCAATGAATACACCTAATGCCATAGCTAGGAATATCCACAACGTTAAATAGCGGTCTAGAAAAGATAAGTTTTTACTGATTTTCTCCACTTTCTTCTCCTCCTTGATATATATTATCGTTCATTTATATAAGTATACACTTATATTAGCGTTTGGTTATATATTTTTCAAGTGTTTTGAATGAAAGAGGATTTTTTGAAAAAAATAAGTGTAATTTCTTATTGGAAAACGGATGTACAATCTGCAGGAGAAAAGAGGATTCTGTTTATATTTTTTTGTTTTATGAGTATTTTTTAGTTGAACATATAAGTGAATGCTTATATACTTATTATTAAGAATAGGAGGTTGAGATATGCAAAAAACAATATTAGAAATGGAAAAGGTATCAAGTATCCTGAAATTGCTAGGAGATAAAACGCGATTAGCGATGATGCGAATGGTATATGAACAAGAATATTGTGTTTGTAACTTTGTAGATATATTTAAAATGAGTCAACCTTCTATTAGTCAGCATGTACGCAAGCTAAAGGATGCAGGGCTTGTAACAGAAGAAAGACGTGGACAATGGATTTATTACTCCATGAATACAGAAAGTGAATACTATGAATTGGTTCAAGATGTGATTCGTCATGTAGACCTACCTGAAGGTGCAATTACTTGTGATGATAACTGCTGTAACTAAAAGATATAATAGGAGATGAACAGACATGACAAAGAAAACAATCTATTTCTTGTGTACAGGTAACTCTTGTCGTAGCCAGATAGCTGAAGGGTTTGGGGAAAAGTATTTGGGTGATACATGGAATGTTTACTCTGCAGGGATTGAAGCACATGGCGTGAATCCAAATGCAATTAAAGCAATGAATGAAGTAAATATTGATATTATAGGTCAAACATCAGATATCATCGACCTTGACATTTTAAATAAAGCAGACTTTGTTGTGACATTATGTGGACATGCGAGAGACATATGCCCGACAATTCCTCCACATGTGAAACATGAACATTGGGGATTTGATGATCCAGCAGGGCAAGATTGGTCAGTGTTTCAACGTGTGCGTGATGAGATTGGTGCACGCATTAAGAAATTTGCGGAAACAGGTGAGTAATCAAAAACATAGCCGAGAAGAAGTTCTCGGCTTCTTGTATATAGGGGGAAAAGAAAATGAAAAAAATTGAAATTTATGATCCGGCAATGTGTTGTTCAACAGGTGTTTGTGGACCAAGTGTAGACCCAGAATTAATTCGAGTGTCTGTGGCTGTTAACAATTTAAAAAATAAAGGATTTGATATCACACGCTATAATTTAGCAAGTGAACCAGATGCGTTTGCATCAAATGAAATCATTAGTAAATTGTTAATGGAAAAAGGTCCTGAAGTGCTTCCTGTTACTCTTGTTGATGGTGAAGTGGTAAAAGAAAAAGAATACTTATCAAATGATGAATTTGTTGCATTAACAGGATTAACAGAAGAAGAGTTAAGTCAAAAGCCTCGTGTACGTTTAGGATTAAACGTGAAAAAGTAAAGAGAAAGAAGGAATAGACATGACTCGTTTATATAATCCACAGACAATGGAATTTACACCATTTCTATTCTTTACGGGAAAAGGTGGTGTGGGAAAAACATCAACTGCATGTGCAACCGCAATCACATTAGCTGATAAAGGAAAGCGTGTATTGCTTGTAAGTACAGACCCAGCATCGAATTTACAAGATGTGTTTGGTATGGAACTAACGAATCAACCAGTAGAAAGTCAAAGTGTAAATAATTTATTCGTAGCTAATTTAGACCCTGAAACAGCAGCAATCCAGTATAAAGAACGGGTTGTAGGACCTTATCGTGAAAAACTTCCAGAAGCGGTTATTAATCAAATGGAAGAACAGCTTTCAGGGGCATGTACGGTTGAAATTGCAGCATTCGATGAGTTTTCATCTTTATTAACAAATAAAGAACTAACAAAACAGTACGATCATATTATTTTTGATACAGCACCAACAGGACATACGTTGCGCCTTCTTCAACTTCCAACAGCATGGAGTGGATTCTTAGAAGAAAGTACACATGGTGCTTCTTGTCTTGGGCCACTTGCTGGATTAAGTGAGAAGAAAAAACTGTATGAAGAAACAGTTGCCAAACTGTCTAGTGGAGAACAAACAACATTAGTGTTAGTAACACGTCCGGACATATCTCCATTACAAGAAGCTGCAAGGGCTTCAAAAGAACTTGGGGAAATTGGGGTACAGAATCAAGTACTACTTATCAATGGGATGATGCAAAATCATGTGAAAGGGGATGAAGTATCTCAAGCTTTTTATGAGAGACAAACGAAGGCATTAGAACAAATGCCAAATGAGTTAAAGCGGGTTCCAACTTATGATGTTCCTTTAGCTTCGTTTAATCTTACTGGTATTGAAAATCTTCGCAAGCTATTTATGAATAATGCTATAACCGATATAGTGTTATTAGAATCCGAAGATATGAAAACAGCGCCTTTAAAAGAGTTGATTGAGGATATACACAAAACTGGTCAACGTGTTATTTTCACGATGGGGAAAGGTGGCGTGGGAAAAACGACTGTCGCATCTGCTATTGCGGTTGGTCTAGTTGAAAAAGGACACAAGGTACATTTAACTACTACTGATCCAGCAGCACACTTGGATTATGTCATGCACCATGAATCTTTACATGGAAACCTATGGGTAAGCCGTATTGATCCAAAAATTGAAGTGGAAAATTACCGAGAAGAAATTCTAAATCAATCAAGTGAGTTGTTAGATGAGGAAGGATTAGCATATTTGGAAGAGGATTTACGGTCTCCTTGTACAGAAGAAATTGCGATCTTTCGTGCGTTTGCCGATATTGTAGAAAAGGCAAGTAATGAAATTGTAGTCATTGATACAGCACCAACGGGACATACATTATTATTGCTTGATGCAGCACATTCGTATCATAAAGAAATTGAGCGTTCAGCTGGCGAAGTTCCAGTTTCCGTAAAACAATTATTACCACGTCTTCGCAATCCAAAAGAAACAGGTGTTGTGATTGTAACATTAGCAGAAGCTACACCAGTGTTTGAAGCAAGTCGTTTGCAAGAGGATTTAAAACGAGCAAATATCACACCAACCTGGTGGGTCGTTAATCAAAGTTTATATGCAACGCATACGAAAGACCCTATTTTATATGGCAGAGCGATGTCAGAAATAGAATGGATGCGTGAAGTAGAAAAAAGATCGAATGGACAATATGTAGTGATTCCTTGGAAAGCACAAGATCTTGTTGGATATAACAAATTAAAACATTTAACCGTTTAAAAGTAGAGGAGATAATATCATGATTATTACAGATGGAGCAAAAGCATATATTGAAGAGGTTATGAAAGCACATGGTGTGTCTACATTACGTTTTTCATTTGAAGGTGCTGGATGTTGTGGACCAAGTTGGGGAATGTCATTAGCTATGGTAGAAGAAGACGACATTGTACAAACAGTTAATGGACTAGAGGTTGCAATAGATAAAAAGGTTTTAGATGTAGTAGATAAGCTTACTCTTGATTTTGAAGGGGAAGGCGAAGAAGTGGGATTAGTCTTCCATGGAGGAGAAAGCTGCTGTTAAAGATAGAAAAAAGGTCTCCTTAAACGGGGCTGTTGACAAAAAAAAGGGGGGGCGCTTTGCGTTGCCTCTTTTTGTCAACAGCCCATTATCGACAGGTTCTCTTTTTCTATGTGATTTTATCCCGCATTAACGGGCAGTAATACTCCCACCTCAAAATTCGACGAAAGCATTGTCCAGCCCTAGCGGCTAGAATCTCCGGTCGTTTCGCCCCCTCGGACGAGGCAAAAAGCGCCTCTCTGTCAGGGGCTCCAACGTCCTGCGATTCTGAACGAGCCGCTTCCGCTTTTCTTAAGAAGTTAGGTGGGAGATAAACTGCCCGTAAAAGCCCGATTGGTTCAACTAATAATCAGTGGGGGATGAAGACCCCCCCACTGATTAAAGTTTCACTTTATCCATTTTTATGAAAGTTATTTATTTAAAAGAATAAAATAAATTGTCACGGTATAAGGGTGAATAACCTAAAGAAAGTTTTGTCTCGGTGAAGGAGTAGTAATGGTATAAAAATTTATTAGAAATTTATTTTTATCTCGTATCCTTTCAATATAGCTTGAAAGGAGAATTCTATGAGAAAATTGTTTAAAGTATTAAAAAATATATTTGTTGCGTTCATTGCGGTTGTTTTACTTGTTTCAGTATCAGTATGTATATACCATAACTACCAATTAAGCAAGGAAGCAGCGTTAATTAAAAGTAAGGGAACGTTAGTTCATTTTAATAACAAAAAAATGAACGTATATAATGAGGGAAGCGGTGAGGATACATATGTATTTATGTCTGGTGCTGGGATAGCTGCTCCGGTTTATGAATTGAAAAGTTTGTATAGCAAATTTTCAAAAGAGAACAAAATAGCTGTCGTAGAAAGAGCGGGTTATGGTTACAGCGATGCTTTTGAAGATAACAGAGATATTGATGTAATATTAGAACAGACTAGGAAAGCACTTATTCAAAGTGGAAATAAGCCACCATATATATTAATGCCACACTCTTTATCAGGCCTAGAGGCTATCTACTGGGCACAAAAATATCCGAATGAGATAAAGGGAATCATAGCTTTAGATATTGGCCTGCCGCAGCAGTATGCAACATATAAACGAAGTCTAGTTGATACACTAAAAGTAAAAGGAATAAATATTTTTACAAAAATAGGATTGCATAGATTGGTACCATCTTTAGCTTATAATCCTGAAGTCATTCGACAGTCTTTTTTAACTGAACAGGAAAAAGAGGTATATAAAGCACTAGCATTTAAACAATTCTTTAATGATGATATGGAGCAAGAGCTTTTACAGGTATATGAAAATGGAAAGAAATCAATTCATCTACCGTTCCCAAAAGAAACACCGATCTTGTTTATAGACGCGGTTGCTGAACAATATAAAAACTCGAAAATTACAAAACAGAAGAATAAAGATTATAAGCATTTTGCTAAACAACTCTCAAATTCAGAAGTTAGAACAATTAATGGTACACATAGTATTTATTTATACGAACCAGATGAAATCTACAATCTTACAATGGAGTTTATGAATAAGAAAGATAAAAAATGAAGGGTTTTACGTGATGAAAGGATATAACATTTTAATTGTTGAAGATGACTTGGTGATTGGTGATTTATTGCAAAAAATTTTGCAACGTGAAGGGTACAATGTATGTTGGAAGAAAGAAGGAAAAGATATTACTGAAATCATCCATGAGATAGATTTAGTCATAATGGATATTATGTTGCCAGGTGAAGATGGCTATCAAATTACAAAGAAAATAAAAAGTCTCGGGTTAAATATTCCAGTTATCTTTCTATCTGCTCGAAGTGATATGGATAGCAAACTCCAAGGTTTGACAATTGGGGAGGATTATATGGTAAAGCCTTTTGATCCTAGAGAGCTGTTACTAAGAATGCAGAAAATGCTAGATAATCAATATGGTACGTTTACGCAAATTAAACATTTATTTATAGATACAGAACATAAAAAGGTTTTTAATACTAACTTACATAATGAAATCGCTTTTACTATGATTGAGCGTAAAATATTTTTCTATTTATATGAAAATAGGGATAGAATTTTAACGAAAGAACATTTCTTTGATTATTTATGGCAACTGGAAGACAGAAATCCCAATATTGTGAATGTACACATTAAAAAAATTAGAACGAAGATTCATGATCAAACCGGTGAAATTATTCAAAATATATATGGAGAAGGGTATCGACTAAATACCTATATGAAAAAATGAAATTAAAGAAGAAATACCAGTTATTATTATTTTCCGCTATAATTAGCGTGCCAATGTTATTGCTACTGATTAGTGTGCTTATGTCAGTAATTTATGATAGTGTCTTTAAGGCGAAGAATAAGTACATTCCTTTCCATGAATCATTTGCATATCCTACAATGCTAGTTATCTTTTTTGTATCACTATTATTGTTAGCCTTTTTATTTTCGAAAACAATTAACTCGCTATTAAATAAAATAAATATATTAAATAAGACAATTCGACATTTAGCTAGCGATAAAAAGGTTCCAAATACATTAGATGTGGAAAGTGAAGATGAAATAGGAGAATTAATTAAATCAGTAAATTTATTAATTGAAAGAACTACATATCGGGAATTAGAACTGAAACAGCAAGAGGAAATGAAAAAGGAACTTTTAAATAAATTAAGGCATGATATTAATACACCTTTAACAGCTATGAGATTACAATTGTTTTATTTAGAAGATCAATATAATGGCCAAAAACAAGTACTAGAATCATTATATCAACAAATACAGTATATAGCTGAATTAACAAATGAATTGAAATTACAATCTACAGATGCATTAGAGAATTCTTATATTGTAAATGATGATGTGAATATACATAATATATTAGAAACGATGGTTAAAAAATGGAGTTATCTGTATAGTATGCATGATATCGAATTAGTATATAATCCAATACAGAAAGATTTGATATGGACTAGCAACGATTTGTGGCTTCAAAGATTATTTGATAACATTTTTCAGAATACATTACAACACTCAAAAGCTAAAAAACTTGTGGTAACGATTGAAAATAGTGTTGTTTCTATTAGGGATAATGGAATTGGTTTTGATATGAATGGTCAAAGTACGGGACTTGGATTAAAAATAATTGAGGATATATCTAGACTGCTCAATATCAAATATACTTTACAGTCAGATAAAGATGGGACTATATTTTGTTTTACCACAATGAAAAAAATATAAAGCGTACTTTTTATTATTTTTTACGAAGCACTATAGTTTGAATATCTTCCAATTAAAATGGATTCTTTTTCAGCAGATTTAAGTTTAGGTTTTATCAAAAGTAAACCTGTATGAATGTATTGGTCAATGAGATAAAACGTTACGACTTTGTTTCAAAGCTACGGCAGTAATAAGAGCCAACTCTTAAGAGTCGGCTCTTCGTTGTTTCTATTAGCTTAGTATTAATTTGCCTTCACAATAGCAGAGGAAGCTTGATCATTCCATGTTTTTGCGCCATCTCCCATACTAACTGTTGTTAAATTAATATATTTCCCATTGTTTACAATAGCAAGCGCACGTCCTTTTGCATTACTATGTTCATAAATTGTTGTATAGTCTCCAAATGGATGTGTAAGGATAGATGAAACTGCATCGTTATTTGAACCACCAAAGTTAGCTAAAATAACAGGGTTTCTACTTGAGTTCACAGTAAGATGCGCTCCCTTTAAATCTATGTCATAATAAAAAGTAGAATAAATCTGTGATGAAGATTGTAGGGATTTTGTAACATTCAGAAAATTGGATGTGTCTTTAAGTATGTTTCAAATTCGGCTTTGTTATCAAATCCAATTGTTGTAGGATTTTCATTCAATTCACCCGGTGTTACAACTTTATATGGCTGTGAAGAAGAATCTGCATAAGCCGCCGTATTTGATACACCAAACAACATTGTGCCAGTTAATCACCCATAACACGTTTCGAATTTATCACTCCTATAATAGAATACGTACAAGTTCATTGTATAATTATTCCCCTTTTATTGGTAAGGGATTAATTTATTTCTCAACAAGGGATTTGATCGAGATACATGTAATTATATTCATGTTCGGTTTATGGTCTATGTACAATGTAATGAAAGGATGCATGAATATCTACTTACTCGAACCATCCTTCATGCGGATGAAACAACCTTCCAAGTCTTATCTGTGGTTATACCGTACGGGATGAGAGGATATCCCTACTGTTCTCTATGACTATCAGCCCGCAAGAGCAGGGGAACATCCGAAGCGTTTTTTAACTGGTTTTCAAGGGTATTTACAAGTAGATGGATATAAGTGGTTATCATCAAGTACCGGATGTCACTCTTGTGGGATGTGGGGCATGCCAGACGGAAGTTTGATGAAGCCTTAAAAGCTTTACCTGATTCACGGAAGGGAGAGAAGGGAAGTAAACAAATAAGAAACAAAGTTGATATAAAAAATTACGTAATTCCACACTTCTATAAAAATGTTTTAAAAAATACTACCTCCAATTTGGAGACCACTGAAAAAGTCCACTTCATAAGAAAAAGGAGTCCATCACCTACCATATACAGGTGATGGATCCCTTTCTATTTTCAGCATATTGATAAAATGCGTGTTATTTTTTCAAAGCAATCACTTTTTCAGTACCTTCCCAATTTGGAGATAGTATTTTTTATTATTCTTGAAAAAGAAAGAGAGGTTTTCATTCTCCTGCTTGTCTAAATTTCCTTCTTTAAATGAGTTTAGATTATACTTCTTTTCAAAATAACAAATAAAATATTATACAAATTGTAGTTACTATTATTGTTTTATTAAATTTATATAACGGAGAATTTTATTTTTCTCTAATGGAATATGACCCGAATGTTTATCAAAATACAAATCTATCTTTACTGGGTTTACATGGCAATTTTTATCTATTTGTTGTAACCCCTCAACAAAGGGCTCTAGATGATTCTTCATATCAAATTCTGCGGCTATATTTTGTAAATAATAAATGCGTGGTACATATTTTATTTGGTTATAAAATGCTATAACATTTATTCTTTCGGCAAATAAGTGGTTAATCTCCTCCAAAGACAGATTGGGATAAGAAATATTAAATACCTGTTTGAGGGGATCTATATACCAGTTTGTTAAGATGGTTTGAGGATTATTTACTAATGCACAGGACTCTCTTATATACCCTGCTAATATTAAAGACATGAAGCCCCCTCCGGAGCTTCCGTAAAACAGTATATTTTCATTTGCTACATTCAGCTTTTGTATTAATTTCTCTAAAATGATGGCTATTTCTTTCAAGTAGAATCGCTCAATAGTTCCTTGTCCCCAGCCTAAATTAATATTACCTAAATAAAGAGTAGGATCATTATAAAAAATTAAAGAATCATCGAATTCTTCCATCCATGTGTACCTCTGAAAGATAGGTGGATGCTGATTTTCACTTGCCCCCGATCCTAATATAATGACATTTGGTGACTTTTGTTTAATACGAATTAAAAATTCATAACACACATTATTCCATTCGATATGCAATATAAAGGGCTCTATTCTATTCAGTGAGATTTTATCTAATTCATCATATGAAATTTTTATTTTTTTATATTGACTTAGCAACAATATCCACCTTTCCAAATTTGTCTGATTTATTCTTTTTGAACTTGAAATAAATGCGAAAATCCCTCAAGATGGTCACCAAAAATAAGTGAAGTGGTTGGTGTAACACTGGGACACAATAATGTTTCCCAACCAACATTATTAAGAAGTTTAAGTTTAATAAATGAATCAATTTCATAATTCTCGGTCCTGATGTACCAAGGGTTTTGAGAACATAAAAAAGGAGTACCTCCCCAAATTCTTGTATAATGGTAGTTACGACACAAACCAAAACAAGAAAAGAGGTTGACTCCCTGTGCCTATTATACGACAAGAAAGCCTATTTGACATCAAAGATTTATATGATTTAGAACCAACGAGACGATTCGAAGCAATTTTTTCGACATTGACAATTGAACCTGTCCTAGCCGCTGTTTCGAAACGATCAATCTATGGTGCGCCAACAGAATTAAATTACACAGCGATGATCTATGCCCTCGTTGCTCGTATTGTGGAACGAATTCCAACAATTAAAGATCTTGTGAAACGGTTACGCCATGATTTTATGTTTCATCTGGAGTGCGGTTTTTTATTTTCTGATCGCATCCCTTCCGAAGCTTCTTTTTCACGGTTCACTCAGAAATTAAGTGAATCCAATGTACTAGAAATCGTTCAAGAAACTATACTTCTTCAAGCGATTCAAGAAGAGTTTATTACAGATGATGTTGTTTCTATTGATGCGACACATTTTGAATCTCGAGATCAGGCGACTTCACAAGAAAAGAAACCAAAACCAGAACCAAAAAAACGTGGTCGTAAACGGAAGGCTGAACAAGAAGCCGTTCAACAAGAAAAACAAGAACGAAAAAATTAAAAAAACATCTACGAAAAAACAATAGAAGATCAACTAGATATCTGTCTAGAAGCCTTACGAACAGAAATTCCTATGCATCCAAATTGGGGCATCAAGAAAAAGAGTGAAAGGAAAAGCACCTTTGGTTTGGCTTCAAAGCCCACTTGGCGGTTGGTTCTAAGAGCCAATATATTCTGCAATCTCTCATGTCTTCCGCAAGTTTACATGAGGAAAAGTCGCGATTCCTTTACTAAAAGGTATACAAGAACGGCTTTCTTCGTTGACAATTCGGTATGGCGTGTTAGATGCGGGTTATGATTACAAAGCGATTTATACACAACTTCATCGTATGAAAGCGAAAATGATCATTGCCTATAATAAGCGCAATGAAGAAGAGTTTCTTGGTTTTGATGAATATTTCGCTCCTACTTGTGTACGTAAACATTCGTATCACTATGACAGTTTTGATGAGAAATATCAAAACTTGAAATATACACAACCAGATGAGTGTAAAACTTGCCCATTAGCGACAGATTCTCTTTGCCAAAAATTATTTAAAATCAAAATGGAGACAGATATTCGGAAATATAGCGCTCCAGGTCGTGGATCAGAAGCATGGAAAAAGCTTTACAATCAAAGAAGTGCTGTCGAACGAGTGAACGCATACTTAAAAGAATTCTTTCAGTTAAAAAATGTCCGATATCGATCTGGAAAACGAGCAAAAGTACATTTCGACCCTGTGACGCTTGTTTATAATACCTCGAAGTTAGCGGTAGATCGCATCAATCAGAAAATGAAAGAAATGAAGCAAGTCGCTTAGCATTTTCAAAAAAATATACTTCTAAAATCCTGCCACTCTAACCAGAAAAAAGAATGAATTATGAAATTGATTCATATAAATAATATTCCCCGGGTTTTTCCACATATTTTCCTCTAATGACATTACCATCATTTTGTTCATATGCTACGTAGTTTCGTAGATTCAATCCTCTCAAACAGTATTTGCTTATACACTTGCTTTCTTCATAATTCCACGTGTATCTATAATATGATTTGTTGATTTTAGAATTTCCCAATCAATAGTGGAATGATCGGTTAAAATTAATACAGAATCCGCTTGTTTTACTGTTATCTCTTCCAAAGGAATCGAATGATAAATTCTGTTCCCGATTTTCACATTAGAAATATACGGGTCGTGATATTGGATGCTAAACCCTTCTTCCACTAAAAGCTGCATAATTTTAAGAGCAGGAGATTCCCTCGAATCATTTACATCCTTCTTATAAGCAATTCCAACAACTAAAATATTTCCTGAAGGTTTGGTTGCTCCTTTTACTTGCTTTACAACTTCTATTGGCATCTCTTCATTAATTAAATGAGCTGCTTCAATTAATTGACTTTTTAAACCATATTGTTTCATTTTCCATTGAAAATAAATTGGATCGACAGGGATACAATGTCCACCGATTCCTGGCCCCGGCCAATATGGGGTATACCCAAATGGTTTCGTTGCTGCTGCTTCTAACACTTCATGAAAATCAATGTTTGTTTTTTTGCATAATATATTTAATTCATTTACTAAAGAAATATTAACTAAACGCTGAATATTTTCAAAAAGCTTACACATCTCAGCAACCTTTGGTGAACTAACAGGGACAATTGTATTAAAGACGGAGCTATATAATTGTTGTACTTTTTGCTTACACATCTCCGTTTGACCACTAATGACTTTTGGAATAGATTGTATTGTGTATTGTTGATTGGATGGATCAATTCGTTCAGGAGAGTATCCAATGTAGAAGTCTTTTCCAACCTTATTACCTGTTTCAGCAATGATTGGAATTATCGCTTCTTCTAATGTACCTGGATAGGTGGAACTTTCAAAAATGAAGGTTTGTCCTTTTTGAAGATTTTGCTTAATATAGTGTGATACAGATAAAAGCGCACTTAAATCAGGTTCATTTTTTGAATCAAGAGGAGTTGGAACGGTTACAATCACATAATTACTATTTTGAAAATTTTTTATCCCTTCACTAGGAGTACGTACAATTAGTTTTTTATTTTCTAATAATTGTTGCAATTCTATTGAAGAAACATCTGAAATATAACTCTCCCCTTTTTTGAGCATTTCAATTTTTTTTTTATCTTTATCAAGTCCGGTTATCATATATCCTCGTTTTGCAAAATGGATTGCTAAAGGAAGCCCTACATAACCTAACCCAATAATTGTGATGATACTTCGATCATTCATTTTTATTCCCGTCTTCCTTTCTCAAATAATATTTTATTTTTTTGTATTCTTCATAGATTATACAAGTGTCAAATTAATAGAGGCTGTTCAAAAATAATAAACTGGGAATATACTTTGATTTTATCCGAATCTCTCCCTATACAAACCTTTGTCTATTCGCTGCAACTATTTGTGAAATTCGCTTACATAGATATGAATTTATTGTTTGTATTAGTCTTTTGAATCAGCCTCTGATTTCCTTACATATACATCTAATTCATGTTCAATAAAGATGCCCTATTTAAGAAGTATGAAAAGAAAGGCTTGTTAATAGGGTAGAAACACTTAGATCATCATTCAATGTGATAGAGAAACATGCGACTAATGGTAACGTAATTACAATTGCTCCATTAGGCGTTATTTCAATGGTAGGGCTTGTCCCACATACATTACCACAATTCACATTTGTTACTACACCATTTTCTGGAGTAATTACAATCTTAAGACATATATCAAAACAAAGATTGTTAGTAGTACACGCCATATCTATTCCCCCCTTTCTAATTAATACAATATGCATTAGCTAAAAGAGGGGAACGGTATATGCGGATATTAAATTAAAAAGATTCTTTAATTCATTCAAAAACTATTATTTAGCCTAAATATCTATTCCTATTTAAATAATCCTAACCATCTATCTTGATATTACATAAACTGTGTATATCGAAGGATAATATTAAAATTTAATAAGGAGCATGAATATGAACAAAAAAACTGTTTCGATTATTATTCCTGTTTACAATGAGGAAAAAACATTATCTAGTGTTTTAGAATCATGTCAACAATTGAATCCTATGGAAATTATTGCTGTTGCTAACGGATGTACAGATCGTTCTATAGAGATTGCTAAAAATCATAATTGTAAAGTCCTTATATATAAAGAACGATTAGGGCACAATGTTGGCCGAGCTATAGGAGCGAAAGAAGCAAAAGGCGACATCTTACTATTCATCGATGCCGATTTTACTATTTCTTCTTCCACATTAAATCAATTTCTTGAACCTTTAGTAGAAGGAACTGCGGATGTTGTATTAAATAACTTAGATTATATTTTTAAAAAAGTGTACCCTCCTCACTCAATCACAATTTGGAAACAAGTTATGAATCACTTCTTACATTGTCCGAATTTAAATTCAGATTCACTTGTTGCTGTGCCTCATGCTATGACAAAGGAAGTCATCAAAAAAATTCATTCTGATAGTTTAAAAAATCCGATTTATGCACAATTAAAGATTATTCAACATCAATTCCGCATCTCTCGTCATATGTCAATTGATGTAGTAACTATTAATCGAGTTCACCCCAAACAACATAAAAATACCCCTACAACTCTTTCCATTAGTGAAAAAAGAATTATCGGGAATCATATTGAAACAATTGCAGATTGGATACATGAGACTAACGCCTCAAGGCTAAATTATTCTGATGAAAATAGAAGAAGAAATATTATTGAGAATTTAAAATCAAACAAACTAGAACCTATGCCGAAAATCATTACTGGTTGGGGAAAGCACTCTAATATTTATGCAGGAAAACAATTATCAGTTATCATTCCTGCCCATAATGAAGATAGAACAATTGAAGCCGTAATTCAGGAGGTACGAAAACTAGAACCCTTAGAAATCATCGTAGTAGTTAATGGAACGACGGATCATACAGAAGAAATTGTAAAAAAGAGCGGAGCAACTGTCATTGTTTATGATGAAAAACTTGGAAATGATACAGGACGGGCTATAGGGGCATATTTCGCAAAAGGTGATATTTTACTTTTTATTGATGGTGATATTATTATTCCTTCGCAAGATCTACTACCATTTGTCCACGCGATTCAAAATGGTACAGACCTAGCATTAAATAATTTAGAATATCTTATGAAACGTGCTCCAGTCTATATTGTGACAGCCTGTAAATATGCTGTTAACCTGGCATGTGACCGAAAAGATTTAGGGGTTGGTTCATCAGTTGCAATCCCTCATGCTTTTAGCCGAAAATGTATTGATGAAATTGGATTTGATGTACTTGTTTCCCCCGTCATTGCGCAAGTAAAAACAATTCTATCGGGTTTAAACATTCAAAATGTCCATTCTGTTGAGGTAGATAAAATGAATCGTATACGACCAGAAAAACATTTCGCTAAAAAAGGAGAACTTTCTTCAGCAACAAAACAAATTATCGGCGACCATATAGAAGGTATCTCTTACCTAATCAAACAGAAAGGAAAAAGAGGATTATTTTAGTTAACAACAATTTAAATTGGTCTATGTATGTTCATTCATGTGGAAAAAGAAAGAATTAAAATAATAGACTCTTTAAGAAGCTTTAGTTTATTAGGAATTTTATTAGCTAATGCTGTGATTTATCCCGCATTAACGGGCAGTAATACTTCCACCTCAAAATTCGGCGAGAGCATAGTCCAGCTCTAGCGGCTAGAATCTCCGGTCGTTTCGGCCCCCTCGGACGAGGCCAAAAGCGCCTCTCTGCTCTGTGCTCCAACGTTCTACGATTCTGAACGAGCCGCTTCCGCTTTTCTTAAGAAGTTAGGCGGGAGATAAACTGCCCGTAAAAGCCCGATTGGTGAGGGCTGATAATCAGTGGGGGATGAAGAAACCCCCCACTGATTAAAGTTTCACTTTATTTATTATGCCACAGCCGATACGAAGTGGAGGGCGTAGTGTAGTCTTTCAAAAAAATAGAGAAGCTCATTACTAAATGCAAAAAGCTATCATCACATGAAATGATGATAGCCTTCCTATTAATCAAAACTAATTTCTTCATTTTTCCTTTTTGAATCTACACTAATTGTAGCTGTTCACAAATTTCCTGCGTATCTGGTGTACTTTCTGCTTGTTTACGCTCACATTTATATAGTGAAAAATTAAAATGTTATATAAGAATAAATAAGGATTAGTTTTAAAATTTCACATACCGTATTTTTATTTAAAAATAGGAAAATCCAAAAGTAATGTCGAATATATCATAAGTAATAATAGATAGTAAAGAATATATAAATAATAAACTAATAGGGGAGATACATATGGAACCAGTTGTGGCAGCTAAAAAAGTTCTTGCATCTCAATTTCCAAATTGTGATGCGGCTCTTTTAGGTGGAAGTATTGCAAGAGGAGAGGGAACAAAAACTTCAGATCTAGACATTATCATTTTTGACAGTTCGCTTTCTTCAGCGTATCGTGAATCATTCATAGCAAATGGATGGCCTGTTGAAGTGTTTGTACATAATTTTACATCTTATAAAGACTTTTTTGCGAGTGATTGCAAACGTGGCCGTCCTTCTTTACCGCAGCTCGTTACAGAAGGAATTGTGCTAAAAGATATAAAAGGCATCATACCAGCTATTAAGAAAGAAGCGCAGCAACTATTGGAAAAAGGACCAGAACCGTGGACAAAAGAAATGATACAACAGAAACTTTATTTTATTACGGATGTATTAGATGACTATATTGGTGCAACCAAACGAGAAGATGAATTGTTTATCGCAAATCATCTTGCGGATCTTGTTCATGAATTTATATTGCGCATGAATAATTGTTGGACAGGACAATCAAAGTGGTTCATGAAAACGTTAAAGAGATATGATGAACGATTTGCAGCAGAGTTTGTATCTGTATTTGAACAGTTTTATAAAACAGGAGAGAAGGAGAAGGTTATTGTATTTGTGAATGGTATTTTAGATAAGTACGGAGGTCGACTTTTTGAGGGGTTTTGTATTGGGAAGGTGGAAAAGTAATGGGACTTAATAAACTTTTGATAAAGGATATCCAACAACTCATTCCTTCTTCTGTTGAAGTAGGTCTGTATTTGTATGACACAAAAACAAGGGAAACGCTATGTATAAATGAAAATAAAAAGTTCCCTCTAGCAAGTTTGGCAAAATGGATTGTAGGTAGTATTGCTTTTCAGAAAAACGAGCATATAGCACCAATAACAATTAAAGAGGCTATTCGTAAACATTCGAGAGAAGCATATGATTCTATTTTAGAAAAAATTGATATAAGAGAGATGAATATTGAATTACAGCATATGAAACTCGATATACTCGTTAACAAGGATAATACGAGTATAACTAAAAATTGCGGTACACCAGCTAGTGTATTTCAATTCATGAAATTCTTATATAAGCATGAAACAGAGAATATGTTTATCTTCGAATCTTTAAAAGAACAAGAAGACCCAGACGGTTTCCGATTCTCAAATCAACATGAATGGTTACATATGACTGGTGGGCTTGAAACAGTTTGTAATGATGCTGGTTATTTATATTTAGAAGATCGAGTGTTATTTTGTATTGGATTTGTTCAAGCAAGCGATGAAAATACAGAGTGGTATCAACTAGAACAAGTGCTGCAAAATATAGGAGAACTAATTGTACAAACATATAAAAATGAGGAATGATTACATGTTTAATTTACCGAATGTTCAATTAAGAGAATTATCACTAAATGATATAGAAGAACGCTATCAATGGTCTTTAGATAAAGAAGTAACGAAGCATTTGGTTGTTCCAGATCAATATCCACCTTTCACACGTGAAGAGACAAGAAAATGGATTGAAATGTGTGTTAATCGTACAAATGGTTATGAACAAAGAGCGATTTGTTCTGAAGATGGTGTACATATTGGCTGGGTAGATTTGAAAAATTTTGATAGAACAAATAAAAATGCAGAGCTCGGAATTGCGATTGGAGATAAACGATACTGGGGAAAAGGTTACGGGGTGGCTGCTTTATATGAAATGCTACAAATTGGCTTTGAACAGTTCAATTTAGAAAAAATTTGGCTACGAGTAGATGCAGATAATACGAAAGCGATGAAAAGTTATGAACGGGCTGGATTTGTATGTGAAGGATTAATGAGAAAAAATCGACTGAGACACGGGGGATTTATTGATCGTTATCGTTTTAGCATGTTAAGAGAAGAGTTTTTTGAAATGTTGCAGAAATGTTTGTGCAGGAACAGTCTGTATTAATTGATGATTTCATGAAGAATAATATTTCGCCTTATATAAATCAATTAATTGATAAAAATGGACCTAATTGCTTAGTTGCTACTTTGGCTGCGATTGAAACAGATAAAAAGAAGGCTACAGAATACATAAACGAATGGATGCAGCCAAACACATTCCTTCAAATTTTACGTAGTAAAAAATTTGAAGAAATAGATACAAAGATCATTCAGGAAGGTGATGTGCTCGTTTGGGAACAAGATGGATTAATTGTTCATGCTTGCTATTCATTAACTGATAATCTCGTATTTAATAAAGATGGACAAACGATGTTTAATCCGTACCAATGTATAACGGTAGAGCAAGTTATGCGTAATTGGGAGCATATTATAGAGCGAGGTGGTCGTTTTATTTTACATAGAAAAGGAGAGCAACCTATTGAAAATATATAGATTTGATAAAGAATTTGGAAAGCAAATGCTACAAAAGTAGCACATAGATTATCCCTCTTTAAGTGGATTCTTTTAATATGTATATTTTATACACTAGTAGTAAATAAACATTGTGAGGGATGCTATATGATTACACATTTTTCAGATATAGAATTACAAACATTATCCATTGAGGGTACAAAACAAGTATATGCCGATATACTACAATTTCCTATTGCAAAACAAACGGAAACGTACATTCAATTTCAAATTACTCCTTTTACAACCATTAGCTTCAAAGAAATATTAGAACCAATTGCGCCAACTCATTTTGCTTTTCAAGTGCCATACTCTCTGTTTGATGAAATTGCATTGTGGCTCACACAATCTGGTGTCCAAATTTTAAAAGATAAGCAAGGCGAAAAGGTTACGTATCATTCTACAATTAGTAAAGCCGTATATTTCAAAGATGGTGATGGAAATATTCTCGAAATTATTTCACACGAATATGTAAAAGAAGAGGTTTTACAAAGAAGAGGTCCTTTGCAAGTTATGTATGTAAGAGAAGTTGGATTTTCAGTTCCGTCTGTTCCTCTGTTTCGAGAATGGCTAAAAAACACATTGCAAATGAGGACGATACATGACCAAGATACATTTAATTTTGTAATTGGAGGAACTGCACATGTGGTTGTTGTGAAAGAAGGAAGGCCGTGGATTCCAATTGATATGAAGGCGTTAATGCCAACAATGAATGTTACCTTTGGAACTCCAAATCTTGAGTTTGTCCAAAACGTAAACAAAAAAGAAAATACATTACATTTTAAGCAGCATTCTTATTCTATTACATTGAAACATACACCAGAGTTTTTACACGCTATTCCGAAACAACTGCATTTACCTTTATCTTTGTGAAATAAGGAGGAACTTGAAATGAAGGAAGCTGCCTTATACGTAGAGGAAAATAACAGTTATTATATTTCAACAAATAAAGATTTGTTACAAATCGATACGATTCATGATTTTCTTTGCAATGACTCCTATTGGGCGAAAGGGATGCCTAAAGAATTAGTTGTGGAAGCAATTAAGAATTCATCGCTTTGTTATGGTGTATATGAAAGTGAAAAGGATCAACAAATAGGGTTTGCAAGAGTTGTTACCGATTTTGTTCGCTTCTCTTGGTTAGCAGATGTCTTTATTTTACCAGCTTATAGAGGAAGGGGATTAAGTAAGAGATTAATAGAGACGATTGTAAAGCATCCAAAGATTCATGGCACACGATTTATGTTGGTTACGAAAGATGCACATGCGTTATATGAGCAATATGGATTTGAAAAAATTACAGAGCCAGAGAAGTTCATGATGAGAAAGTTAAACTTAGAGGTTATTATGGAGAACTATTGGTTAGAGTTATAAACTTATAGTGTAAATAGATTCTTTAGAAAATGGGGGATATATAGATGGTTCAAATATTAGTAATGGGTGGTACGCAGTTTGTTAGTGAAGCGTTAGCAAAGTTTTTTATTTCTAAAGGATATGAAGTAGATATTTTCACGAGAGGAACACGGGAAATTACATATCAAGGAGTACGTACACATTTTATAGGAGATCGAAATGTTCCTTTAGACATAAAGAAAAACATTTCAGATAAACAGTATGACTATATTTTTGATATTACAGCTTATCATAAGAATCATGTAAAAACATTGCTTGATTATGTAGATAGAAGTAATTTAAAGCGATATGTATTGTGTAGTTCAGGAGCAGTTTACGCTCCTACTAATCAAACTTTATTTGAAGACTTTGAGCGAGCAGAAAATTATAATTGGGGACAATATGGGCTCGATAAAAAGGAAGCAGAGGATTATTTATTCGCCTTATATAAACAGGAAGGATTCCCAATTACGATTTTTAGACCTTCATATATTTATGGTGAAGGCAATAATTTATATAGAGAAGCATATATATTCGATCGCTTAACTAAAAAACTTCCTATTCCTATTCCAAATCATGTGGGGCCAGTGCAATTTGTGCACATAGATGATGTCGCTTTGGTGATGGAAAGTGTAATAGGTTCAGAACAATCTAACGGACAAGCTTATAATTTGTCGTATCCAGAAGATATAAAATGGAAGACACTTATCGATATAGCAAGCCAAATAGTAGGAATAGAAGCGCATACGGTAGAAGTAGATGAAACCGTATTAAATCCTGGCATTTCAACACGAAACTATTTTCCGTTTCGTAATGTTCCTTACACAATGAATATAGAAAAATTAAATGCATATCATTTATACGTGCCACAAATAAATTTGCATACTGGTCTACAGAAGGCATATTGCTTATATCGAACTGAAAATGTTCAATTAAATGATGCTACTATGAATAAAATTGATGAGGTAATTCGTATTTTTTCATTACAGAGTTAAAAGTTATATATAATATAGTTATGTAAACTATATGTTTGTTTATCATACAAACATATATGTAAGAAAGGATGTGGCCTCATGATTAGAAGATTAACTGGAGTGGATGCAGAAAATTATTGGGATTTACGCTTAGAAGCATTGCAAAAAAATCCAGAAGCTTATGTTACTACATATGAAGAAGCAATCAAAAAGGAAGAACCCATTCAGGAAGTAATAAAAAATTTACAAGGGGAACATAGCTATACATTTGGTGCTTTTGATGAGAATAATAAGTTAGTAGGGATTGTAACACTATTAACAGAATTACGAGCAGCACTACGTCATAAAGGGCATATTGTTGGAATGTATGTAAGTTCTCAAAGTAGAGGGAAAGGGTATGCACGTAATCTAATACATGAAAGTGTAAAAGAAGCAAAGAAGTTAAATGTAGAACAAATTGGCTTATCAGTTGTTTCGGATAATATTGCAGCCAAAGAATTATATCATTCAATTGGATTTGAATCGTATGGTGTAGAAAAAAGGGCATTGAAAATCGATGAAGTGTACCGAGATGAAGAATATATGGTTTTATTTTTATAAGAAGTAAAAAATACGTTTCGTTGACTTAGGTATATATCCATTTTAATTTTCCGACATATAAGCTGCAGCAATGCAAAATGTAACATGACCTACACTCACTTTCTCTTTTTGTTTTAGCGGAAACAGGCCCTAACTATTTCTATACGTGGTCAAATGCCATCGTCTCCCTGAAAAGAAAGGAGGTTTTATGTCGTTTTTTAACTTGTATATAGCGGGTTCTTTCAAGTTTGCTTAATGAGTCTATTAATGTAAAAGATGATCCGCAAAAATTAGCAACAGTTGAAGCAACGCAATCTGGTGAAGTATTATTCGCGCTATTTGGCGAATTAATATTATTGTCAGCACCATTTCCATCAATCTTATCTTGGATTGGAATGAGTCTTGTTGTCGTAGGGATGATTTTACATAGTTTTGCAGCCGTTATGGAGAAAAAAGAGGAGAAAATAACAGCGTGAGAAGATGATCTTATAAGGTCATCTTTTTTCTGTTTATGATAGAAGGTAGTTCTTTTTAGATTAAAAATTAAGAAAAATATGATAATATATAAATGGAAGATAAAAGAAAATCTATTAAAGGTTATAGGGGATTTGTTATGAATATAAACGATATCATTGCTAAAACAAAAATGCCAAATACAATTCATACAATTGTAAGCGATTTACGAGAGTTAGGTGTTACAGAAGGAATGAACGTTATTGTACACTCTTCACTTAGTTCGATTGGTTGGATAAGCGGAGGGGCTTTGGCGGTAGTAGAAGCTTTAATGGAAGTAGTTACAGAAGAAGGAACAATTATGATGCCGACTCAAACGAGTGATCTATCTGATCCGAAAAACTGGCAAATGCCACCTGTCCCAGAAAGTTGGTGGGAAATTATACGTGACAATGTACCACCGTTTCATCCGGAAACAACGCCAACGCGAAGTATGGGGAAAGTGGTGGAGTGTTTTCGTACATATCCGAATACAAAAAGAAGTAATCATCCGTTACATAGCTTTGCAGCGTGGGGGAAACATGCACAGCAAATGATTGATGGACACATCCTTGCTCCTAGTTTTGGAGAACAGTCACCTTTGGGGAAAATGTATGATTTAGATGGATATATATTATTAATCGGGGTAGATCATGATTCAAATACATCACTTCATTTATCTGAAGTTCGTTCGCAATATCGAGAAAAAGTCCAAATTGGAGCACCAATTATCGAAAATGGAGTTCGTATATGGAAAGAGTATGAGGAATTTGACTATGATTCTGATGATTTTGATCCATTAGGAAAAGCCTTTGATGAAACTGGATCGGTTATATATGGAAATATAGGGAATGCATCATGTAAATTAATGAAGCAGCGAGAAGCCGTTGATTTTGGAACGGAATGGTTTTTAACACAAAAGCACACGAAGCAAATATGTAACTAAAGGATGGAGAACATGAAGGGGAAAAAGGTACTGATAACAAGTGGCGGCTGTTTAGAAAAATGGGATGAAGTACGTGGGCATACGAATTTATCGACTGGAAGAATGGGAAAACTTCTTGCAGAAGAAGCATTGAAAACCGGTGCTTCTGTTATATATTTACATGGTTACTTTGCAGAAAAACCTGAAGCGGCTCATAATCTTTCCTCTCATTCTTTTGAAGGAATTATCGATTTACAAGATAAAATGAAACAAATTATTACTAGTGAAAAAGTAGATATTGTAATTATGGCGGCAGCTGGATCGGATTGGGTTGTTGATAAAATTGTCGATCGAGAAGGAAATATAATAGATAAATCAGGAAAGTTATCAAGCGATATGCCGCCTGTTATTCATTTTAAGAAAGCTCCAAAAGTACTCGCACAAATTAAACAATGGGATCCAGGTGTTTTGTTAGTTGGATTTAAGTTAGAGAGCGGTATAAGTCAACAAGAGTTAATAATGAGAGCACAAATCCGAATGGAAGGTGCACAAGCAGATTTCATAGTTGCAAATGCTTCTCATGCACTATATACCTCTGAAACGAATCACTACATTATTTCTAAAGATAGTGAAGTTCACGTATGTACTGATAAAGCAAATACAGCAAAAAGTCTTATCTGTAAACTTGCGATGATACATTCTGAAAAAGAAAAAGTTTATAGTCATTATTGATAACTAAGAAAGAATATATGTTGTGAAATGATGGTGAGATGATGGAAAATCTATTAAAAAAAGCAATTCAATTGCGTAATGAGAAAAAATTTACTGAATCAAGAGAGATATTGTTAAGTTTAACAAACTTTACTCAAAACCCAGAAATCTTGTATCAATGCGCATGCACACACGACGCTATGGGAATGGAAACGGAAGCTGTGCCATATTACGAGAAAGCGATTGAATTAGGATTAGAAGGGGAGAGTTTGCGAGGTGCTTATATCGGTTTAGGAAGTACATATCGGTGTATTGGAGATTATGATAGGGCTATAGCTACATTGGAAGCAGGAATGAAACGTTATCCAGATGATGACGCCATGAAAGTATTTTTATCATTAGCAAAATACAATATACAATCTCATGAAGATGCGATGAAACTGCTGCTAGATGTGGTAGTAAAGACAGAAGGTGTAAAGGGATTTGAAAAAGCTATTACATTTTATAAAGAACATTTAAATGAAATTTTCAGTTGAAAAGGAATGATTACATGAATCAAGCTATAACTCAGAAACGATGGTTAATCTGGCTTGCTATTACGAGTTTGATTGTCCTTTCGAATATTCTAGTTTATACATTACCAATAATGTCACCTTTACCTAGCAGAGTAGCACTCGGTTCTATGTTTGATTTTATACTTACTATTCCAATCGTCACTTACATTATTATTATTAGAAAACGATATTCACTAAAATACATCTTTCCTGTCATATTAGCAGGTTACGTGGCTGCAAGATTTATTATTCCAGATCCGTATTTTGAATCTTATCCGTTTATCACATACTTATTAGTGGCTGGGGAGATTGCATTTCTTTGCTTAGAGCTTTATCTTTTTTACAAAATAGCAAGGAAACTACCTGCAATTTTTTGCTCATATAAAAAATATAGGAACGTATATCCATCTTTTTCATATGCAATCGAAAAGGCAGTGTATCATTCCGTTTCCAAAAGTGTTGGTGTGAATGTATTCTTATCTGAGTGTAAGTTGTTTTACTACGCGTTATTTTCTTGGCGTAAAAAAGTACGTACAGGTTCAGAAGTGTTCACGTATCATAAAAAAACAGGTGCTATTGCATTTTATATTATGCTCATACATGCAACTTTAATTGAATCAATCGGTTTTCATTATTTTCTTCATCAATGGAATCCGGTTGTAGCATGGATTCTGCTAATCTTAAATATTTACGCTGTAATATTTTTCTTAGCAGAAATACAAGCAATTCGTTTATGTCCATATGTTGTAACTGATAAAGAGCTTATTTTACAAGTTGGATTGACGAAACAGCTTGTTGTCTCATTTTGTGATATCGAAAGCATCCATCATAATAAAGGAGCATTACCTTCTAAATCTGAACAAAAACAAATTTTTGATGCCTCGGTAAACGAGTTTATGAAAGAACCAGCAAAACTCGAAATCGTATTAGTAAAGCCAATGCGGGCAACTATGTTTTATGGGTTTCAAAAAACAGTAACAAAAGTTCACATCAATGTCGATGATGAGGGAGCGTTTTATGATACCGTTATGAATAAGGTTCAAGAGAGAAACAGTCATCATTCATAACATACTGTCTATACATGAATCCTTACTAGCCGAAAGCGTAAATACTCGGTTTATAAGGATTCTTTCGTATTGCCTATTCTTTTGGGATAATAACAAATGCATTTGGAAGATAGCGCATCCCTACAGACGTTTCGGTTGCTGGTTTTAATTGTAGCTTTCCTTTATAAATCATCGTTGCGGAACCTCCACCGTCTAAGGCAAACGCATCTATACATTTGTATTTTTTGAAAAGGGAAACCATATCTCTCATGGAAGCACCGCGATGGTTTTTGTTCCAATAAAACCTTCCGTCTGTTACAATCATGAAGACATTCCCTTCGGCATCTTGACCAATGCCTGTTCGTGGTGCCCAGCCAAACGCCTCTTCAATTTGATCTGTCACCATATTTTTTTCATCTACAATCAACTGCGGTTCGAACGCTACGGCTTGCGTTACGTTCATACGCTTTAACTCATTTATAGAATACATACCTGTAATGAATTGTCCTTTTTTGGTGAATCCACAAATAAGATTGCGTGTATCTTCACTAAAACCAGGCTCTGAACGAATCATACCATCAGAAAGTGCGATTCCGATAATTTGTCCACCTCGCCCAACACCTCCGGGATCTATAAAGCCTCCTGCATTGATACCTGCAATAGCTCCATTTTGTTCAATGAGATCAGATAACGGTTGTCCTTGATCATGATATTTCGTACTTACTAAATGAATGGTAGTGGGGTCATTTACTTTCATTACTTTTGCTGTGAAATGCGGATCTTCAATGGGCTCTACAGTTACAGATAATGGTTGTTTTTTATGAGGAAATAAACCATTAGGAAGCTTTGATTTTTTTGTTGGCGGTGCATAAATAGCAGTTTGAAGTTGATGAATTTCTTCTTTCGACAGGAGTAATCTTGCAAATTGTGGATGCTGTGATGACAGAATAGACCCTCCTATCATTTCACGCAGTTTATGGCCGGAATTTGTACCATATAACCAAATTATTCCTCCAGCAAAAACAATGAAAGTGATAATACTAATATGTTTTATACCTTTTCTTATCCCTTTACGCATATGGCTACCTTCTTTTTTCTTAGTATGTCACATTTGTTATTTCTCAACACAACAAAATAACCGGCAAATATAAAGCTTGCCGGTTTTCATCGTAAATAAATGAAAATTATGATAAAATGAAAGAGTAACTCATGGTCAGAGTGGTTGTTTTATTATCACTTCTCTAATGTTGGGAGGTGATAAATTGAGCGAACTTTCGTTGCTTTTGCAAGGCGGTCTTTTTCTCGTTGCATTGCTAACGTTTGTTGTGTTATTAATCGACAAGCTCAAAAAATAACAACCCACTCTACGCCAATAGAAGGTGGGTTGTTTAATTCATGAGAAACAAATAGGATAATGAATAATCCACTCTGCTGAGTTATATGGGACTAGTGTGTTGCCGCACGCTAGTCTTTTTTTATTTATATGCTAATTTAGTTTATTAATGTGATTGTATCGTTCTTTTCATTATTATAGCACAATCTTGTTTATGTAAAAAAGGAGAGCGTACGTTCTTCTTTTTGAAAGCAAATCAATTAGTTTTAAGATTTAATTCTGTTTGTTGGCTTAAACAATCCATTCATATATTCTTTTAAACTTTTTTTATAAAATACTTGGTTGTTTGCATCATTTACACCGACAATTGGTGACGGAAGGTCGTATCTTTTTTTAGACAGATGAACAACGACATCAAACACATCAAAGAAACGAATAAAGCAAAATAATCCATCTTTGTCACTTAACAAAATGAAATAATGGTTTTCACAGTCGGTACTTAATGTGTTCCACAATGAACTTTTGCTTAAATCTCGTACAATATTTCTATCTTTTAATTCAATGAAATCGATGTTTGATAAAATATTAGAAATTACAACTGCGTCGGGATCACTAATATAACCATCTATATTATGTATAGCGAATAAATAAGCCATTTTCAATAAGCTCATCTTATATTTGCGATTATCCAGAAGTAATTCACGTTGAATAGAACCCGCAACTTTCGTTACTCGTTCTTCTTTCCATATTTCATTATGAAGTGATATATCGTTTCTTTTACATAGTTTCATTATGAGAGAATTTGAGAATTGGAACTCATCAATATCCGTTTCTCCATTTGTATATTTTTCTTCATCATATATGTCTAGAAGAAGAGGAGAGTCAACTTGATGTTTGAGTTGATCTATTTTATACTGTATTAATTTATGGCTAATTAATATACGATCTATACTTGCTATTACGTTTTCATGGCAGGTTTCACACACTGTGTTGATATAGTAATATCCACATAACACTTCTGGAATTACATATTGTTCTGTACATTGTTTTTCATCTCTACATATACTGCATATTGGCATAGTTATCACCTTTTAGTTACAAATTTTTATCTTGTTATTTGCGGGCAATAATCTCCCATTTTACGGCTTTGAGAAATACAAAGGAGATAAGTAGGGGATAACTGCCCGTAAAGTCCGATTAGTTCAATTTATCATCAGTAGAAAATAAAAACACAACTGACAAAAGTTTTACCTTATATGTTTTTATTGTAGTTTATTTATTAATGTTTTGGAATAAAGAACGAGGAAATAACATATAAATTTTTGCTTCGATTTGTTACAATGATAAAAGAAATTTAAAAGGAGGCTCTTTTTTTGAAATCAAAAGTTCAATTTTGGACATTAGAAGTATTGATGGTTGTAGCGATTATTTTTATCTGTACAAAAATTTCGTTTTTATTTCAACCAATCGGTATTTTTATATCCACTTTATTTTTTCCCATTTTAATTGCTGCATTTTTGTATTTTATGTTTAATCCTGTCCTACTTTTTTTAGAAAATAAAAAGGTGCCGCGAAGTTTATCCATTTTGTTATTGTATGTCTTTATTATTACATTAATAGCTGTTGCAGTTGGCGTTGTAGTTCCAGTTGTATCTCATCAGCTGATGGATTTAGTAACGAACATGCCAACGTATATTAAAGTAGGGAAAGAATACATAGCAGATTTATCGAATCATAAGCTATTTCAATGGCTTACAACACAAGATTATGTTTCGTTAGCGACATTAGAAAAGAATGCTCTTTCGTATTTGAAAGAAATACCAAATACAATTACAGCGAGTGCAACTGCCTTATTTGGAATTATAACAAATGTTGCATTAGTTGTTTTCACAGTTCCATTTATTTTGTTTTATATGTTTAAAGATGGTCATAAATTCCCTGGAGCAGCAGTTCGTTTTTTCCCAGAATCATACCGTGAAAATGGACTTCGTCTATTTAAAGAAACGAATGAAACACTTGCGGCGTACATTCAAGGACAAGCACTTGTTTGTTTATTTGTAGGAGCTTTCACGTTTGTTGGTTATTTAATTATTGGATTGCCTTATGCATTTATTTTAGGGATTGTGGCAGCATTTACGAATATCATTCCAAATTTAGGTCCGTTTATTGGAGCAGCGCCGGCGGTTATTGTTGGACTATTTGTATCGCCAATGCAGGCAGTATGGGTTATTGTTGTGGTAACGATTGTTCAGCAATTTGAAAGTAATATTTTATCACCGCGAATTATGAGTGAGAAACTAAATATTCACCCTTTAACCATTATCATCTTAATTCTTGGTGTTGGAAATTTTGCTGGAATTATTGGAATGATTTTAGCTGTACCAACCTATGCTGTATTGAAAACAATTATTTCAAACTTAGTAAGGCTTTTTGAATCGAAAAAAAATAAGAAATAGAAAGAAGGCTGGTTACAGAGTGTAACTGGCTTTTTTTTGTTCTCAGTATAAATGTAATACAAATAATTAAAATATATGTATTACTGATTTGACTTTTAGCCGTTACATGTCGTCAAAAATTTGTATTGAAAATTATTCACGATAGCAGTATTCTATACATATTCAAATATTTGAAGATGTATAGAATACTGCTAAATTATTTAAAATGATAAGTAAGTAATGGAGGTGTTTGAATGGGAAATGAAATGCAACAGTTTAAGGCTGACTTTTTCAAAGCTTTATCACATCCTTTACGGATCCGTATTCTTGAATTATTGTCAGAGGGTGAAAAAAGTGTAAATGAACTTCAAAGCATTTTGAATAAGGAAGGTTCTGCCGTTTCACAACAATTAAGTGTATTACGTGCAAAAAATATTGTTGTCGGTACAAAAGATGGGAAACGAGTTTTATATTCGCTACGAGATCCAATGATTATGAACTTACTGGAAGTTGCACGAGCGATTTTTAACAACCATTTAATTGATACGATTTCGATGTTAGAAGAAGATGATAAAACCATTGTAAAGGAGGGGGTTGAGTATCGAAGTTAAGAAAGAAGTTATTATTCAACATGGAATTGAAGTATTTCGATCAGTAGGAGCTCATCATGTATGTGATGTTTGTATTAAAAGTGGGAATTCTTGTTGTTTTTCATGCCAGCATTTACAAGATGAAGTTGGGTGTCAAAAGAGAAATACGGCTTGTACAGCTTGGTTATGTGGGATTCAAAGTTTTTTATTTGATCAAATTGGATTATTGGATGGATGGAAGAGCTTTTGGAGTGAGGTTCCAGGTCAAAAGTTTCGTAGAGATAGTACGCCAGATAAGGTATGGATTAAATCCTTTATAGATACAGAGAAGTTAGATGGCCGAGAGGGGGAACTTCTAGCAGAAAGGTTGAAAATCTATGTGCAAGAGAGCGGAGATATTGGTGAATTAGAGTGTCATTTGAGCAAAACGTATAGTCAATATTAAGCTTATGCTTTCCTTAAATAAGAGCATGAAAAATGTATTTACAATCTAAATTTATTAAGAGGTAGTTAATCTTTCAGAAACAGCAAGATTTATTAATAATAGAAAAGAAGGGTTTATAATGAAAGGGTTATTTACAGGAAGATTTGAAGGATACTCATTGAGGCACTTTCAAAAGGATCTTCTTTCAGGAACGATTGTCGGAGTTGTTGCGATTCCACTTGCTATGTCTTTTGCTATAGCTTCTGGAGTTAAACCAGAGTATGGGATTTATACAACATGTATTGCTGGAATTCTTACTGCGCTATTTGGTGGTTCAAGGTATCAAATTGGAGGACCAACAGGTGCTTTTGTTCCGATTCTTTTAAGTATTGTAATTGCCTATGGATATGAAAATTTGTTACTGGCAGGTTTATTAGCCGGAATTCTTTTATGTCTAATGGGTATCTTTAAATTAGGATCTTTAATTAAGTTTATCCCACGTCCTGTAACAGTTGGTTTTACATCAGGTATTGCTGTTACTATTTTTACGGGACAAATTGCTAGCTTTTTAGGTTTAACAGGTATAAAAAAGCATGAGGCATTTATAGCAAATCTGAATGAAATCTTTATTCATATTGATACCGTCAATTTTTACAGCATTATAACAGCTTTTATCTGCTTTGTTGTTATACTCGCAACGCCAAAGCTTTTTCCAAAAGTACCTGGTTCATTAGTAGGTATAATCATTTCAACTTTAATTGCAACGGTATTTTTCTCGGGTCATGTACCAACTATTGGTACAGCGTACGGTACGATACCCAATACACTTCCGCAGTTTCATGTACCAGAAATCACATTAGAACGTATCAAATTGCTGATAGGTCCGGCATTTGTAATTGCGATGCTCGGTGGTATTGAATCTCTTTTATCTGCTGTCGTGGCAGATGGAATGACAAATAGTAAACATAACAGCAACAAAGAACTGATTGGTCAAGGAATTGCTAATATTGTCACGCCATTATTTGGAGGTATTCCAGCAACAGGAGCGATCGCTCGAACAGCGACTAATATTAAAAGCGGGGCTACTTCACCTATGTCAGGTATTATTCATGGGATTCTTGTTTTATTAACACTTTTATTACTAGCTCCATATGCTTCACATATCCCACTTGCAAGTATGGCTCCTATTTTAATGGTAGTAGCTTGGAACATGAGTGAGCAAAAACATTTTGCGCACATCGTTAAAATGAAGAGTGGAGATTCTCTTGTATTAGTTGTAACATTTTTGTTTACTGTATTTACGAGTTTAACAACAGCAGTAGAAATTGGTCTTATTTTAGCTATTATTTTATTTACAAAACGTATGAGCAACATGCTAGTCATATCTAAAGTGCTTCCAGATCATTCAAGAAAAAATGAAAAATTGTTACCACATGTGGTGAATAAAACTCATGATTGTCCGCAAATTAGTATTTATACAATAGAAGGTCCGTTATTCTTTGGTGCTGCTCAAACATTTGAACAAAGCATTTTAGCAACTATTCACTATAAACCTAAAGTTTTAATTTTACGAATGGGAAAAGTTCCTTTTATTGATACGACAGGAGAGTCTTATTTTAGAAATATTGTTCATTCGTTTAAACAACAAGGTGGAATACTTCTAGTTGCAGGAATTCAACCTGAACTAAAAACGACTTTAGTTAGAAATGGACTGTATGCTGAAATTGAGAAGCAGAACTTCTTTGAGCATACAGGGGATGCAATTAACTACGCTTTAGAACATTTGAATGTGAACAAATGTATGGGCTGTAAACATTTTGCATTTCGTGAATGCAAGCACCTTTCTCATCAACCTCAGAAAGTGAATACAGTAAAAGATAAAGCAAATGCACTAGATTTTTAAAAAGGAATAAAAAAAATTGTGAACAAGGTTGCCTATATTTTTATATAACAACCTTGTTTTTGTTTGCCCGTCAAATTTTATCCCGCTATTCGTGGGCAGTAATACTTCCACCTCAAAATTCAGCGAAAGCATTGTCCAGCTCTAGCGGCTCGTTCAGAAGTTAGGTGGGAGATAAACTGCTGGCATGCGCCCGGTTGGTGAGGGCTGATAATCAGTGAGGGATGAAGAAAACCCCACTGATTAAAGTTTCAATTTATCCAAGAAAAGTCCGTTTTGTAAGAGTTTTTCATCAGTGGAGAATGAAGTGTCTTCACTGATTTTATACTATCTTTTTAGTGTTTTTATAATATATAAATCCATTTTCATTCTTCAACATCTAAGTCGGTGCAATGCAGAATATAACATGACCGCTCCTTGCTTTCTCCTTTTGTTTGAAACTTTGCCTGTGGCAGAAAGAGGCTCTGACCGCTTCTATGCATGGCCAGATGCTCTCGCCTGCTTAAAAAGAAAGAGTGTTTTTATGTCGATTTTTTACTTTGTATTCATATAGTTCTGTTATGCGGAGTCTACCTCTACAATCCAAATCATAATTTTCCACTTAGATAAAATCATTTTAAATATCTCCTTTCATCGCTATTTGATATTCATAATTACAGATGGTTATAAAACGATATTTGGCGATCTTTTACTTCGTCCACGATTTGTTGAACACGTTGTTTCTGTTCAAGTTCTACTTCAGATAAACGAGCTTTTTGAATCGTAATCGTTAAAAAGAATACATGAAATGTCATATGTTTTTACTCCTTTCAAATATAAAAAATTGTGAGAATGTGAAAATCGCACAAAAAAGCCACAGGAAGATAGAGTGTTCCTGCGGCATGGCATGAAAAAGCCACAGGAAGGCATTCGACCTCCTGTGGCAGAATAATTCAAATCAAAGTAAATACGATTTTCAATTCTCCATATGGGTGGTCGAACATCTATTTAATTGTGAAACAAGTGCTACATATACAGTTAATTTCATCATATTATTCGACCTCCTTTGGAATTTTTTTCTTACGTAAGTAAGTATATACAATTAGGTAACATTTGTAAACCCTGAAATTTAAAAATAGGATAAAAATTTTGAATTTTGATGAAAGTGTACAATTTTTAAGATAGATTTCTTAATGAACGGCGAATATTTAGTGTGTGGAGGGATAAACTGAAATTCTCTTATTCTTGAGGGGTGAACTTTATTTAATAGCAGGTACAAAAAAATTAAAAAAGTTTGACGGAGGTAGAGTCATTGTCATGAGTTTTCAAACGGATTATTTTTTAAAAACAGCAATAAGTACAGTGTTATTTCCATTTACGGCGGCAAATCTGTACATTAGAAAAAAGAATGAAACGAAGGAACCAGGAAGTATTGTGAATGTGGATGGTCGCAGCATTCATACGATTATTTCTGGTGAAGAGAATGGAAATCCTACTGTTATTTTAGATGCAGGATTGAGTGGTAATTGTTTAGCTTGGTGTCTAGTCCAGCCTGAATTTCCTGTCTAAATTTTCTATAATTTCAGATAGGAGGTTGTATACTATTATCACTAGAATTATATAAAAGTGTTAAAAAACATAGAGATGTGTCAAAAAAATAGGGATGGGGAGTGGTATTTTTGAAAAAGAAGGTTTTATCTTCAACATTAGCTTTATCTATGGCTTTAGCGACATTTGCGACATTAGGCACGTCACGTACATATGCAGCAGAGCAAAAAATTCAATACAACCAAGAATTTCAGACACCATCTTATATTGGGGAAGAGTGGAAAGCACCAGAAGGACTAGATAAAAAAGAAACTGTGTTCGAGTATTTAAAGAGTAAGAAAGACATGTTTCAATTAACAGGAAATATGGAGAAACATTTTGAAATCGTTAGAGAAGAAAAAGACGCAGAAGCAGAAACAACTCATGTGAGGCTTATTGAAAAATATAATGGTGTTCCTGTATATGGCTCTGATCAAACAGTAGCACTTGATAAAAATAATAATGTGAAAGCATTTTTTGGACAAGTTATCCCGAATTTAGAAAATAAAAATATCCCATCAACTGCAAGTATTTCAGAAGATGAGGCTGTAAATATTGCGAAAGCTAGTATTGAGAAAGAGATTGGAAAAGTAGATAACTATGATGGTATTAAGAAAGATTTATACGTATATGAAAAAGATGGACAATATTATCTTTCCTATCTTGTAAAAGCATCTGTTTCAAAACCAGCACCAGGCTACTGGTATTATTTTATTGATGCAACAAATGGAAATGTGATCAATAAATATAATGCGGTCGATCATATTACTGGTTTTGGATATGGTGTTTTAGGAAACAGACAATCATTTGAAATTGTTCAAAATGAAAAAACAGGTGCATTTCATTTATTTGATGGCAAACGTGGAAACGGTGTTTATACGTTTGATTGGAGAAATTTGAATAAATACTTTTATGATTCATCATTACAAGGACTGGGATATACAGGTTATGAAATTGAAAGTAAGTTCAAGTTCTTTGCAGATAAAGCAGGTGTTGATGCACATGTAAATGCAGAAAAAGTATACGACTATTATAAGAAAACATTTAATCGTAATTCCTATGATAACAAAGGAGCAAAGTTACGTTCTGTTGTTCACGTAGGGGAAAACTGGAATAATGCTGGGTGGAACGGTGTGTATATGAGTTATGGTGATGGAGATGGAAAAGAATTTATTCCATTTTCTGCAAGCTTAGATGTTGTTGCCCATGAGTTAACACATGCTGTAACAGAGCATACAGCAAATTTAGAGTATCAAGATGAGTCTGGTGCATTAAACGAATCGTTTTCGGATATTTTCGGTGCGATGGTGGACCGTGATGATTGGGAGGCGGGAGAAGATATTTATACACCGGATATATCAGGAGATGCGATGCGTTCTTTAAGTAATCCTGCTTCTATTCCAAACCCATTAGAACCAACTGAAGGTTATCCAGATCATTACAGAAAACTTTACACTGGTCCATATGATAATGGCGGTGTTCATATTAACAGTAGTATCAATAATAAAGCAGCATATTTAGTGTCTGAAGGTGGCTGGCATTATGGTTTGGAAGTAAATGGTGTTGGTCGCGAAGCTACGGAAAAAATTTACTATCGTTCCCTTACAAAATATTTAACTGCAAACTCTAACTTTAAAATGATGCGCCAAGCTGCACTTCAAGCTGCAGAAGATTTATATGGTAAAAACTCTAAAGAAGTACAAGCTGTAACGAAGGCTTATGATGCAGTTGGTATAGAATAAGACATGAAAAAGACCTGATATATAATGTCAAGTCTTTTCTTACTGATCAATCGTGAATGCCCGGTGCAATTTTCGCTACGCCTTTATAAACTTATAAAGTATTTATTAAACGATATTGTAAATCTAGGCATTATTATCATAAGTAAAGAGCCGATTTTTTCCTGTTAAGAGTAAATCGGCTCTTTAATATTTAAAGAATGTAATTAAAAAACTCACAAACAACGAGTCAATTTTCTGAAACAGAAAAAATGACTTGAAGTATCTTCCATAATGATTTTCATTTTAATTACTTCTTGTTTATATATTTTTCATTAAATTCATAAGACAGTTTAAGAGTATTTAGCATGGTACCTGAAATTAGATCGTGATTTAACTCTATAGGTATCCTTAGCTCATAATGATCATGTTGTACTGGTAACCTAATTTTTGGGTTAATAGACACACGTGGTTTAAATTGTCCTTTTTCTTAACATAGACCAGTCATGTGCCACATTCCTTTTTAAATATATTTTTTAAAAGAAGGTTTCCATTCTGACAAATCCTGATAAACAAACGTTATATTGTCACATATTTTATCTGCAACTTCGTACATATGTTTTATATCATTAGCCGTAAATAATATAGATCCTTTGCGCTGAGTACTGTCTACAATAGTTGGTATGGTGTCGCCCTCTTTTATTAATAGATCAATTAATATCACTTCGGATATGTTATCTAACCCTTTATACTTGATTTCTTTTAAGCAACCTGGTTTTGGAATCAAGCTTAAAGACATAGCTTGACATTTTGAAGATACACATCTAAACTCATCTATAGTCTCAGTAGCTAACGCATCATAATAGTATCCAAATTGAGATATGCCGGTTGTTAGTTCTACCATGTTCCAAATGTTACCGCCACCTATCCTGACTTGAGACTCTATGATTATTGGCTTATTTTGTTTGTCTAACTTTACTTCTGTATGAGTAATGCCGTCTTCCAGTTGCATGTCGTTCAAAAATAGCATTACTTTCTCAATGATTAATTTTTTTTGAGATTCATCTATAGGTGCCGGCATAATAGTATAGTTTATTATAAATGTATCTTCTTTAAATATTTCAGCTGATATAGCTAGTATAGAGTGTTTTTTGTTATAAGAAACGGCTTCGACCGTATAAACTACGTCACCTTCAACGTACTCTTCCACTAAAATAGGTAGTTGAATACCGTTATCTTTAATAAATACCTCTACGTCATCTCCCATGTCTAGCTTAGATACTCCTTTACCACCTGCGCCACTCGGGGGCTTTATTATAATACTATCTTTTTTGTTCAAAAATTCATCAATGTCTTTTATGTTATTGCAAACTATTGAATCTATCGAAAAGTCTTTGCCTGCTAGAATTTCACGCATCATGTCTTTATTGCGGGTTATCATATTAGCATTGTAAGAAGATCCTTTAACATTAAAAATTTTTGCAATTATGCAAGCCGTATCTAAAGCTGCTTCGTTGAAAGATACAACCACATCAAACGGTTTCTCTTTGTACAATTCTTCAGCATAGTATACACACACGGGTATGTTTGTTGTGTCTATTTCTTTTCTATAGAAACACTTTTCTAAGATAGTTCCATCGAAATATATGTGTTTAGTGTAAGACCCTATATACGAAACAGTATACCCCCTGTCTAAAGCATCTTGTATAGGCTTTGTCCATCCCCCTATAAATAAAACGTGTGGTGTATTTCCTATGTCAGTTCCTTTTGATACTTTATACATCATAATCATCTCCTCTAAATTGAACTCGTATATTCAATGTTGGTACCTTTTAATACGCCTCGTCTTAACAACACCACTAAACACAATGTTGTTCCGAATCCCCCTATAAATAACGTAGTTTGAAGCCCAAATATAGAAACTAAAAATGCACTAGCAAAACTTCCCAATGCCCAAGCACCCCAATTAAGCGTACGCTGCATTGCATTTACTCTGCCTAGCATGTGACTTGGTGAGGCAAGTTGTCGTATGGTTGCAGCGTAAGGGCCAAATACGCCTTCTCCCATACCATGTATGATACTTGCAGCTACTATACCGTAAACGGTTCCCAAATATCCCATTATCGGTATAAAGGACAGACCGATAACTGATACAGTAGCACTATAAATAAGCATTTTTGTATTATTAATTTGTTGACTTTTTTTCAGGAGTATCGTATTGCCTATTAAAAATCCCACCGCTGCCGAACCTACCACAAAGCCTATGTCAAGTTCAGATAGACCCATTACCTTATAAAGGAATATTACTAAAATGCTATTTAGTATGTATTTAAAAAAACCATACACAGCGCCACAGCTTACAATTGGTTCCAATACAGGGTGTTTTTTGAAATATATTAAACCTTCATATATGTTTATATATATAGATTTTATGTTTATTTTTCTTAAAGAGCCCTCTGTATGCGGTTTAAACCTTGAAATAAATAATACACACACAAAACAAACAAAATACGTTACTGCGTCAACAGTGAATGAGCCTGTTAATCCAACTAGAGTAATAACGATTCCTGCTAGCATAGGACCAATTACTATAGAAAGAGACTCCGAAAGGGCTAGTTGAGCATTTCCTTTTTTTAAGTTGTCTTTATCTGTTAATATTTCCGGTAAGAAAGAAGGAATTGCAATGTTGTAAAACGTGGTAAATATTCCATTTAAAAACATGAGAAACACTAGTATTGGGAATGTTATTATATTTGTTACAGTCAATATGAATACTGATAAAAATAAAACGCCTTGACATATACTACAAATTAGCAAAGCCTTTTTTCTATGAAGGATGTCTATCAAAGCACCGGCTACTAATCCGAAAATTAGGTAGGGTATGAATATAATTCCACGAAGCAAGGCAGCATTCGCCTCACTTGTTTCTAGCACCTTTAATGCAAAAAGAGGCAAAGCCACTACTGTAAACTGGGTACCTAACAAACTTATAGACTGTCCTAGCCAAAGCTTGTAAAAATTAAAGTATTTTTTATTTTTCATAATACACCTTCTTTCATTCATATTTATAAATTACCTAGTTTACGATATAAGTAAGATCAGGCGAACGCACATGAGTCCGCATTTAGAAGAGGCGACAGTTTGGCGTTGTCCTGTTTATCCCGCATTAACGGGCAGTAATACTCCCACCTCAAAATTCAGCGAAAGCATTGTCCAGCTCTAGCGGCTAGAATCTCCGGCCGTTTCGCCCCCCCGGACGAGGCAAAAAGCGCCTCTCTGTCAGGGGCTCCAACGTCCTGCGATTCTGAACGAGCCGCTTCCGCTTTTCTTAAGAAGTTAGGTGGGAGATAAACTGCCCGTAAAAGCCCGATTGGTTCAACTAATAATCAGTGGGGGATGAAGAAAACCCCCACTGATTAAAGTTTCACTTTATCAAGCATTTGATGTAGCTTGGCCCAGTAGAGTTCGGCTAAAGATGTTATATGCTGATCAGACATGTTGTAGCTCCTTCTCATTGTTTGTGGAGCCTTGTTCAAGTTCCAACAGTTGCGTTTTCATTTCCATTCCGCCGCGATAGCCCGTCAGCGATCCATTTTTGCCGATAACACGATGGCATGGAACAGTAATCAGGATCGGATTGGTTCCAATGGCCCTCCCAACTGTCCGAACTGCAGTTGGTTTTAGAATTTGTCGAGCAATATCCGAGTAGGATCGAGTTTGACCGTACGGAATATCACATAGTGCCTTCCATACGGCTTCCTGAAAAGGTGTGCCGTGATAAAAGATTGGAATGGTGAACCGATTGAGCTTGCCTTGAAAATAACGAACAAGCTCATCTGCAAAAGGTTGCAATTTTTCGTCATCTCGAATCAGGTCGTTTTCAGGCAAGTAATGATTTGCCCATTTCACCAATTCTTCGAATGGTTTATTTTGCGATCCGACAAAACATAAGCCTTTTTTTGTTGCGGCAATGTACACCTTCCAGTTTTCATAAGAAAACAACGACCAATAGAGAGAACTGCTTTTTTTAGGTGCCATTTGAAAATGCCTCCTTCAAGTGTTGTTTTTGCTGTCTACGATAAGCCTCCGGCGTTTGGCCGGTTTTCCTCTTAAACAGCGTAATAAAATAAGGTGTATTGGAAAGTCCGACAGACTCACCGACTTCAGCAATTGGGTCATCAAAAGTAGTCAATAACATTTTCGCCTTTTCTATACGGACATGCTGGATGTAGTCCACCGGGGTCATGCCTTTGATTTTTTTAAAGGTTCTATGCAAGTGATAAGGGGTTCCGTGACTCAGAAGCGCAAGGACTTCAAGCGTCAACGTTTCATCGCAGTGGCTATCCATATATTCGGTTATGAAAGCAATCCACTCCTCATCGGGCAATCTTTTCCTGGTTGGCTTGCACCGTTTGCAGGGACGAAAATGTGCAGCTAGTGCTTGATCAGCATTTTCAAAAAAGCCAATGTTTTCTCTTTTGGGTATTCTTGATTTGCAAGAAGGGCGACAAAAAATCCCCGTTGTTTTCACTGCATAAAAAAATTGTCCGTCATAAGAAGCATCATTATTGACAATAGCCTGCCATTGTTTATCAGAAACAGGGACGGATAGAATTGGCTTGTCAGAGTCTGGGTGTTGATTAGTTCGTTTCGGATTTGTTTTCCAATCATATGTCACTTTGAATCACCTCTAGCTTCAGTATAACCCTGAAAACAAGTTATTGTATGCATTTTGGAATGTAACAGCAAGATAACGAAATTATAATATTATCAGGTAAATATTAACACTTTAATTTCACTTAAATTGAGAGGCAATCTATTGGATTCTAAAATAAATTTATCCCGCATTAACGGGCAGTAATACTCCCGCCTCAAAATTCAGCGGAAGCAAAGAAGTTAGGCGGGAGATAAACTGCCCGTAAAAGCCCGATTGGTTCAACTAATAATCAGTGGGGGATGAAGAAAACCCCCACTGATTAAAGTTTCACTTTATATTAGATTGAAAAATTTATAATTTGGTTTTATCGTTTTGGGGTAGTGTATTCTTGTTAGCTTGGTGGGCATGTGGCGGTAATCCTATAAAATCTAGGGCAGTTATTTAGATCTAGTTAGTTAAAAATTATTTGTCTAAGAAGCTCAATGATTCTATAAAAAAGTAGAAACATTGAGCTTTCTGTTTTTCATAGATTGCGTAATGAAAATGGGAAATATATAAATTACAAGTGAAAAATATGAATAAAAAGAATACACTTGTAGAAAGGGGGGATCGGGGATGAAGTACTGGAAAGATGATATTTTTAGAATACTTGGAGTATGGTCTTTACTTGCTGCTTATATCGTTTTAACAATGTCGATGCGTTATTCGTGGTTAACGGTGTATCAAAGTTTAGTGGTATTAGGAGTACCTATTATTGCAATCATCTGGAATTTTGCGGTAAGAAATGTACTTTTTGCAAATGTGTTGTTTATAAGAGGAATGCGTATAACCTTATATCTCGCCTATGCGTGGTCATGTTGGATGCTTCGGAATATTTACGGTATTGAAAATGAGAAAATTTGGCTTTCTATTAGTTGGCTACTTCCAGTATTATATCTTTATTTTACTGACAGAAAACCAGAGTGGTATGTGCTTGGCGGCGGAGCATTGCTTTTCTTTTTATCAAATATAGATGAAACGACGTGGTTTGTTGTTTCGCACAAATGGCAATCTATTATGATAACAATGGCCTCAGTTATTTGGTACTGCCTGGAACGAAAAATGCTGGGCCGCTATTTATTTTATACAGCTAGTCTATTAGGGTTATGGGTGATATATCTTGAATGTTTATATGAGGGAGGAGAGCCTAACTATTGGCTAAAAGTGTTGTGTGCAATCATCATGACAGTCACATACATGGTTATATTCAAAAAAATACAAGAAGGACATTTATATAAAATAACAACTGGTGCAATCTTAACGGCTTGGTCGTTGTATGCATTAATAGACATAACGAATTTATTTGTAAATTTAACTATGAATCTCTCTTATATATTGATGGGGCTTGTCGGTTTGTTTGTTCTTATTTCGCAAGTATTTTTCACTTGGCAAGAAAAAAAGAAACAAACGAATGCAAATCCCCGGAAAATAGGAGAATACGTGCTATATGTTTTAGTGAGCTCAATAGGAAGTGTTCTTTTTCTTGCGAGTCTTTACTTCGTATTATGGGAAACAGTAAGAGAAAGCAGTGTAATCATGATTGTAAGCGCTATGCTAAGTGTGCTTGGAATTTGGGGATATAAAAAAATAACAGCAAAATTTTTGCGGGTTTTTTTATTTGTTTTCGCTATCACAGCAGGAATTACAACCATTGTAACAAATCACCATTACATATGGGGAGTGTTGTATGCGAGTTGTATTTTTTTGTATTGGCTATTTGCGAATCATAAGGCAGAACAATATAGTTTATGGTGGTTATTAGAAGGAGTCATAGTAAGTGAGTGTATGAAAGATACGGAATATACAATAAGTATGGGGTATCTCGTGCTCATTCATATCGGATTTTTCATTTTTGCGATTGTGCGGAAAAATAAATTTTTAATACGAAATAGCGTTGGATTTGGAATGATATATGTATTTTTCTATTTGTTAGGGAAATATGAAGGTGCAGATCCTTGGTTTATTATGAGTGCACATGGTGGATATATATTACTCCTTGTACTGGGCATGTTGTTTGTAAAGGATATCGTAATAAAGCGGATTGGCATTGTTATTTATTTGTTTACGAATCTTATAATGTATGAAACAAATTACATTGGAAACTATGGATTGAGCTTGATGCTGTTTCTGGCAGGGATTGTATTGTTGCAAACAAAAAAACAGCAAAAACAAGAGAAAATTAGTAAATATAACGGAATATACAAGAAAAAACACGTATGGTTAGTAGGGGTACTTTCCGCTTTTATGTTACTAGGTACTGTTGCAAGGCAAGAATGGAACTATTATAACAGTAATATTGTATTGCTGGAATTGGAAAATCCAGTTAATGAAATGAGAGATATGAAAAAAGTATGGTTTTCTTTCAAAATAGAAGTGGAAGCAAATGAGATGATGTTGAAACGCGAAACAATAAAAGAAACAAAAACACCAGTGTTTATAAAATTGAAAAAAGAACAAGACAAGAATTATCGTATAGATCAAATAGAGGTTGGTGACTATCCGAAAGAAAAAGGAATCTGGATAAAGGGATATATGAATTATGGATATGTTACGATTGGAAGTACACGTGAAGTTCCTGTTACTCTCGTAAAAGGGGAAGGGATATATGCAAAAGTACAAATTGCGAAGAACGGAAATAGTAGAGTAATCGAAATTCAATGACATAAGGTGTGCATGGATAAGAAGTGGTAGGTTTAAACGGGATATTAAGGAATAAGGATTGTAAATCGAAGGTGAAATACTAGTATAAAACAAAAATGGGTCATAGTTTGGATTGTAATTCCAAATATGACCTTTGTTTTATGTCGAAATTTACTTAACGTATATTTTTGTTGAAATTTGGATGTAACTTCAATAAACAATTCTTCAAAAACTTTTACTCTATTAAGAAAAGTCTTTCCAAGTAAAATCAACACTCAAAATACCGACAGGCTGTTCATTGGCTATATAGTTTTTTGTAGAAGCTAATTCTGGTTTGCGAATACAAACAAGATTTTTGTAATTCCCAAATGCCCGACAAATGAATGGACGTACCGAATGAATGCCGCACCGATCGTTAATTTCGTCATAAAAAATACAGGTCCCAAAATATCGTTGTTGTTGCTTTAAATTTAGGCGTTTTTTAGTAGGCATTGCTTTTATCTTCTTTTTTATTTTTTTTAACTCGTTTTCTGTAATTGGAACAGGACCGCAACACATTCCTTTACAATCTTTACAAGGCAAACTTTCCATCCCATCATCTCCTAGAATAGGTAATTGTTATCATGAATTTAAAGATACGAGTTTTCTAGCTCTAAAATTGCAAAAGTGAGGAGCTCATTTAAAAGTAAATGGCATTATAGGTACAACCATTGTCAACTCCTTTACTTACCCTCTAATCGAGGGAGTTTATTAATATTTTTTTCTGGACACTTGTTTGCTGTCTTTCTTGCTGATTCTAGAGGGGGTGCTTTTCTTGGGTCTTCTTTTCTCGTTTTAGACCAACACAAAAAGGTCTTTAGACACACTTGAAGAAAAATGTTCTTCAAGTGGTCCAAAAGACCCTTGATCTCTGTTATTCAGATAAAAGCTCGATGACGAGACACACGCTTGCGTCTCTTTTGAAAAGAAAAAATGTTACTATCAGTATAACAAATTTATCCATTTATTACAAGAATAACTGAATTTAAAAGAAAATAAATCGTGTATTACACGATTACAATTAATTAATCTATGATATGAAACTCATTACCCAAAACGGTTCATGGTACGTTCTTAACGTACAGCAAAACTGAGTTTTTTGAAGTGAAAAATCCGTTGTATACAAAATGTCTAGAATTATAGTTGAACTAAGAAATATGAGTGTGCTAAAATTAAAAAATGATCTGTCGGAAAATTTTATTTTATCCGATAATTATCCAATATAATTGTAACAGGAATCACCTGTGTTTGTCAAACTTTTGGTCAAAATTTTTTTCGATAAGGAGTGACAATATGGAACAGTATGAACAAGAGTGGAAGAGAGAACAACAACGAATAGAAGTAGTTGTTAAGAAAATTAAAGAGCGAGTAGATAGCCTTCAACAATATGTAAGCAGCGGAAAAAAAGAGGTAGTTCATATTCGAAAAAACTTTTGGAACGATGTAACAACTAACTTTGATAATGCTGAAGAGGCCATTGAAACAGCAGCAAGTATAAAGCAACAAGCAGAGTTATTAGCAGAAAGAGAACGAAGTCATTATCATGCAGATAAGCAGCTCACCATGTTAAAACGGCTAGAGCATTCTCCGTATTTTGGGAGAATTGATTTTTTAGAAGAAAGTGAAAGAAGTGCTGATCAAATTTATCTTGGCATTCATTCGTTTTTTGACGAGAGTACAGATCAATTTCTTGTTTATGATTGGAGAGCACCTATATCTAGTTTGTATTATGATTATTCGCTCGGATCTGCCGTTTATAAAGCGCAAAATGAAATGATTACAGGAGAAATAACTTTAAAAAGACAATTTATCATTCGTAACGGTCAAATGGAAAGTATGTTTGACACCGGAGTAACAATTGGTGATGAATTATTACAAGATGTGTTAGGGAAAAATGCGAATACGCAAATGAAAAGTATTGTTGCTACGATTCAGAAAGAACAAAATCTAATTATTCGCGATGAAACGAGTCGTTTACTTATTGTGCAAGGAGCAGCAGGAAGCGGAAAAACATCGGCTGCATTGCAACGAGTTGCCTATTTACTATATCGATATCGAGATACATTACATGCAGATCAAATCATTCTTTTTTCTCCTAATTCAATGTTTAATAGTTATATATCAACGGTTCTTCCTGAATTAGGAGAAGAGAATATGAAACAAACGACATTTCAAGACTATTTAGAGGAGCACATAGAGAAAACATTTGATGTTGAAGATCCGTTTACGCAAATCGAATATGTACTTGCGGGGAAAGAAGATTCAAAATACTTAGTACGCATGAAAAGCATTCAATATAAGGCAAGTGCCTCTTTTTTGAATGTTGTAGATAACTATGTAACGTATTTGAGACAAGATGGAATGATTTTTAAAGATGTGAAGTTTCGCGGAAATGTATTAATTTCAAAAGAGGAAATAAAAGAAAGGTTTTATTCTTTTCCTTTGTCGATGAGGATTCCAAATCGAATAAAGTTAATTTCTGAGTGGTTACTAAAAGAAATAAAGAAAAGAGAGCGGATAGAACGAAAAGAACCATGGGTTGAAGAAGAAATACAGCTATTAGATAAAGAAACGTATGCTAAAATTCATAAAAAACTGCAACAAGAGAAACGATATGACGCTAATACATTCGATGATTTTGAACGTGAACAACAAATGTTAGCTGCAATGATTGTGAAAAAGTATTTTAAACCACTTCGTAAAAGATTGAAAGGGCTCCAATTCATTAATGTACCTGCGATTTATGTTCAGTTGTTCGCAAATCCGTTGTTTGCAGAGAGATTTACGAGCAAGAATGAATTACCGCTATATTGGAAAGAAATATGCCAAGAAACAGTAGAACGCATACAGCACTTTCAGATGGCTTATGAAGATACGACGCCTTATTTATATTTAAAAGATCAGCTGGAAGAATTACAACGAAATACATCTGCAAGGCATATATTTATTGATGAAGCACAAGATTATTCTGTTTTTCAGTTTACCTTTTTAAAGCGATTATTTCCACATAGTAAAATGACGGTACTTGGTGATTTTAATCAAACGATACATGTACATGCGACTGAAAATGGATTTTCGCAATTATATGCTTTGTATGGAGAGGAAAAAAGTAAGCGAATTGAACTTACACGCAGTTATCGTTCAACGAAACAAATTATTGAATTCACACGGCAACTTATTTCAGAAGGAAACTGTATTGAACCATTTGAGCGTGAGGGGAGAAAGCCAGTTATAACAGCAGTAGAAACAGATGAGGAATTACATCAAAGAATTGTAAACCGGATTCAATATTTGAAAAAAAATAATCATAAAACGATAGCGATTATTTGTAAAACTGCCGAGGAAAGCAAAGTGGCATTTGACATACTACAGCAACATGTACAAATTCACCTTATCGAAAAAGAAACAGCTTCGTTTGATTCGGGAGTACTTATTGTACCTTCATATTTAGCGAAAGGTGTAGAGTTTGACGCTGTTATTATTTATAATGCTTCAAACGAACAATATAGAAAAGAAAGCGAACGTAAGCTTTTCTATACAGCTTGCACACGTGCTATGCATGAGTTATACATTTATTATAAAAACGAACTAAGTCCGTTTTTAATAAGAGTTGAGGCAAATACTTATATGCAGGATGAATAGAAGAAAGAAGCTGACCCCAAATGCACATAAGTGCCTTTGGAGTCAGTGCTCTCTTCCGTTATCGGCCGTTCTTTGCAATATATCAGCGATTCGACATGATTTAAAGACCCTTCGGCAATATTCGATATACAAATAATCGATTCGCTGAGTTGATTCATACCAAAAAGAGAAATTTTTGGGAAACCTCTTTAGCTTACATTTTGATATGGCAGATGAGCAGTTAAATTGTCTTCCATTCATTACATTTAATTGAATAGTTTTCATTGCAACAAATAAAGAAAATATTAACATACATATGTGTATTATTTAGTTGGAATATTATTAATCCCCTATGAAGAATAGGGGGTTTTTTGTTGGATTAAATTTCCGTACTTAAGACATAATAATGCGTAAGAATTTCAGATTAAAGTAAAAAAATGCAGTGTCAACTGCTGAAATAGGATGATTAAAATGTGGAAAACGATTGTTTCCTACCTTCCAGAGTGGAAAGTTTTTTGGCAGGCTTTTATTGTACTGTTCATTCCGTATATGATTGCAAAAATTTTTAGTTGGATTCATAAATTAGAGGGAAAGTAAAGGGATGAATGAACAACTGTATTCATTCATGGGTCAACCTTAGAAAAAAACTCCTCTCAGTCTGGTAGATACTTGCTGCAATGCTAACGAAAATCTTTTGATAGCTCCTGAAGTAATTATGGTATTAGGATACCGCTAAATTTAGATGCACACGAAGCTTTTTAAAAGAAAGAGTGATAAGAATGAGAGAGCAGAACGTTAGTTTTATTCAAGACTCAAAAGAAAAGTTTACAGGCGATTTCATTTTGGATTTGGAACTTGTAAAGAAAGAAAATAATGATAACTCTGATGTACACTTTCGGGAGTTTAACATTGGGCGTACAGGTATTAAAGCGGCAATTATTTTTGTAGAAGGACTGTCAGATAAAGAGCTCATTGACACACATATTATGAAATCATTAATGGTTGATTTTTATGAAGAATACATGAATGACTCATCTTACAAGAAAGGGACGGTTTCAAAAGAGTTTATTAAAGAGCAAGTCCTTTCTATTAGTGAAGTAAGCGAAGCTCATGATATAAACGATTTGATGTCAAAAGTATTGACAGGTTCTACCGCGCTTTTGGTTGATGGCTCACCAGATGTATTGATTCTTAGTACAACGAAAGGGAGAACCCGGAACGTTGAAGAACCTATATCAGAGGTTTCAGTCAGAGGTCCGCGGATAGGATTCACAGAAGTTTTAAGTGATAATACAGCTCTTTTACGACGTCATGGTGAAAATGCAGGCTTGTCATTAGTAAAATTCCAAGTAGGGAAGCGGGCAAAAAAAGAACTCGTCGTCGCTTATATGAAAGAAATTGCAGATTCGGAATTAATAGAAGAAGTCAAGAGAAGGATTCAGAAAATTGATATTGATAATGTACCGGAATCAGGATATATAGAGCAGCTCATCGAAGATAATTACTTCAGTCTTTTTGCACAAGTACAGAGTACGGAGCGTCCTGATCGTGTCATTGCTGCATTGATGGAAGGGCGAGTTGCCATTTTATTAGATGGAACACCGTTTGCATTAATCGCTCCAGTTACATTTAGCATGATGATGCAATCGCCTGAAGATTATTATGAACGTTGGATTCCAGGCACTCTCTTTCGCATATTACGTTTTGGAGCAGCCATCATTTCTCTTTTTACACCTGCCTTGTATATCTCCTTTATCTCGTTTCATCCTGGATTGATTCCAACTAAGTTAGCCATTTCTATCATAGGAGGAAAGATGGGTGTTCCTTTTCCGGCGATTATTGAAGCACTGCTTATGGAAGTAGCTATTGAAATTTTACGAGAAGCCGGACTCCGTTTGCCGAAACCAATTGGCTCAGCAATGGGAATCGTGGGCGGACTAATTATTGGGCAGGCAGCGGTAGAAGCTGGGATTGTTAGCCCTATTATGGTTATCGTAGTAGCCGCCACGGCCATTTCTTCATTTGCGCTCACGCCTTATAGTACAGCAATTCCACTTCGCATCCTTCGTTTTGCAGGCATGTTTTGCGCTGCTTTGTTTGGATTGTACGGACTCATTCTGTTTTTTCTCTTCTTATGCAGTCATTTGGTGAAACTAAAGAGTTTTGGTGTACCCTACGTTAGTCCAGCGGTTCCGTATAAAGCAAGTGATTGGAAAGACTTTATCGTGCGCGCTCCATTTCAGATGATGAAACGTCGTCCGGAGATGCTACATCCGAAAGATCCAATACGAAAAGGATAGCTTACTTTGAAAAGGAAGTGACCAGTGATGATTACCAATCCGAAAGATCGAATTGAGACTTCACAAGCAGCTGTCATTCTCATTAATTATATACTTGCAGCCGGTATTCTCACCTTGCCTAGAACAGCTGCAGAGAAAATGAAAACACCAGATGTTTGGATAACTGTTATTTTAGGCGGGTTGATAGCGATGGTTACCGGGATAATCATAGTCAAATTAAGCCAACAATTTCCCGGAAAAACATTTTATCAATATAGCCAAGACATTGTAGGAAAATGGATAGGCGGGTTATTTAGTCTATTTATTATCGTTCACTTTTTTACTCTTGCCTCATATGAAGTGAGAATACTGGAGGAAGTAACAAGTTTCTTTTTACTTGAAGGAACCCCCAACTGGGCTATTATTATGACATTTATGTGGGTGAGTCTCTATTTGATGATGGGTGGCATAAATCCAATGGCCCGTATGTTTGGAATTATATTCCCAATTACCGTCTTTATTTTTTTACTCACTGCCTTTATGAGTATTGGAATATTTGAGATAGATAATCTCCGTCCGGTATTAGGATTAGGTTTTATGCCTGTACTAAAAGGGTTAAAAACAACAACTCTTGCATATTCAGGCGCGGAAATCATGTTACTCCTATTGGTGTTTATGAAACAACCGAACAAAGCTGTAAAAGTTGTTCTAATTGGAACTGCTATTCCCTTGGTTTTTTATGTAATTACTGTTGTGATGGTTATTGGAGCGTTATCTGTCGATGGAGTAGTCACGAGAACATGGCCAACAATTGATCTTATGAGAAGTTTTGAAATCCCAGGTTTAATATTTGAACGATTTGAATCTTTATTGCTCGTGATATGGACTATGCAAATCTTTTCAACGTATTCAATTTGTTACTATGCCGCTGCATTTGGATTGGCTCAACTTTTTAAAAAGAACATTCATTCATTTTTGTTTGGATTACTGCCAGTCGTATACCTCATTGCTTTAACTCCAAAAAATATTAACGATTTATTCAAACTTGGGGATTTGATTGGTAATTCGGCTATGTTCTTATTCGGTATATTGCCAATTCTCCTCCTCATAATTGTGAGATGGAGGAAGGGAAAGTATGAAACAAAGTCTTAATAATATACGATTCCTTCTAGTTTTACCGGCAGTTCTTTTACTTTTTTCTCTAACGGGCTGCTGGAGCAGTCATGAAATTGAAGAACTAGGTTTCGAGGTAGGTTTGGCATTTGATAAAGGGAAGGAATCAGCTGCTGAGAAAGCGCTAGAAGAAAAGGCTGAGGGATATTCGAAAAAGAACATTATTACAACAACTTACCAATTCGTTAAACCACAATCTTCAAGTGGAGGTGGGAAGGGCGGAACATCGGGGCAAAAAGCTTATACGAATGTTTCTGAAACCGGAGATTCTCTTCATCAAATGATTCGTGAAGTTTCATTAAGAAGGGATCGACCCGTAATCTTTCACCACACGAAAGTGATGGTTATTAGTGCAAATCTCGCACGTACATATAGTTTGAAAAAGTTACTTGATCTTTATCTTCGTGATAATGAGATTCGACCAAGCTGTCTAGTGTTAATTAGTAAAGAACGAGCTAGCAAGACGTTAGAAATGAAGGAAAAAGGAGAAATTCCGGCACTTCGTCTTTATGGAATTGCAGATAATCAATATAGAACATCAAGGATTCTACCTTCTGTGCCGCTTGCTAAATTACCAGGTAAAATGCAATCAGGATCCAGCTTTCTTTTGCAAAATGTGATTTCGTCAGATGGAGAAGTAAAATTTTCGGGAGCTGCTATAATCAAAGGGAAGACAAAAAAGCTGCACGGTTTTTTAAATGAACAGGAATTGGAAGGTTTAACGTGGATAAGTGGGAAGGGGAAAGGCGGTTTAGTGAAAGGCCGTGATAAAGAGACAGGACAAATCATTATGTATGAAGTTATATCTATGAAAAGCACGATTACTCCTCACGTTAAAGGAAACAAAATTTCTTTTGATGTAAATATCAAATCAGAGGGACAGATATCTGAAAATTGGGTTGCTTCAGGAACGTCTCTTAAAAATAAATTTCTAACAAGAGCAGAAAAAGCAGCTGAACAAGAAGTGAATCGACTAGTGGATCATACATTAAAAAAAATTCAAGAAGAATATCAAGTCGATGTTGCTGGTTTTGGAAACATATTAAGAATTAAGTATCCAAAAGTATGGGAAAAGGTCAAAAAAGATTGGGATAAAACATTTAGTAAAGCTCCAATCAAATATACTGTGAAAATACATATAAAAGGTTATGGCGCTAAAGGATCATAAAAGTGAGACGTTTTAGAAAGAGAAAAGAACAGTGAGCACAAGTATCACTGTTCTAATTTTTATAAAATTGACTTTGGCTGCATTGTTACAAAGACTCCATATACACTAATAATTTATCTACACTGACAATGGTTTTCTCATTTACGGAGGCATGACCCTTTCCGAGAACGAACCCCCGTCTATTGCGAATCACTTCATAATATAGGTCTAATCGATCACCAGGCTGAACGGATCCTAAAAATTCTACTCCTTCGAGTGATGAGAGAAATCCTAAGCCATCAGTATTTTCCGTGCTGACAAATGCTCCGAGTTGCGCAATTGCTTCAACAATTAACATGTGTGGCATCGTCATTTGTGATTCTGTTAGAAACCATTCATTGTAACTAACGTTTTTATAACCTTTTACCCATTTACCGGATTCCATTTCAACGATGTCATCGATCATTAAAAACGGGTACCGGTGCGGCAATATGCCTTGAATATTAATTTTACTCATGCATTATCTCCTTGATTACATATTATTATGTAGTTACTAGGCCTAGATAAGAGAGAAGAACAGTAAGTGCGTTCTCGTATACCTATTATAAAACGAAACCCCTTGCTTTTATATATATCCATTTTCATTTTTCAACATATAAGTCACTGCTATACTGAATACAACATGACCTGTACTCGCTTCCTACCTTTGTTTTAAACCTCGCATGTGGAAAAAATAGGTCCTGACCGTTTCTACGCACGGCCAGATGCTCTCGCCCGGGGGGTTTTTATGTCTTTTTTTACTTGTATATATAGAAATTAGCAGAGAGAATGTAATTAATTTTCAATTAAAGTCCCCTCATTAGAAAAAATCCCACTATTTTTAATGTTGTTAACTACTTGTTTCAATTTTTCTTCATTTTGAACAAGAGCAATACGAACAAAACCTTCTCCATGGGGACCGAATGCATGACCAGGTGTAACAACGACGTTGGCACGATCAATTAATGCATATGCAAATTTTAAAGAAGTATAGCCATTTGGAATTTCTGCCCATATAAACATGCTTCCCGCTGGCTTATCAACATGCCACCCCAATTCTGCTAAGCCATCAATAAGTATGTCTCGTCGCTTTTGATATATCGTCCGATTCGCTGCGCAATATGTAGCACCCTCTTTTAGAGCGACAGTTGCTGCTTTTTGAATTGGAAGAAAGACGCCATAGTCTGTATTTGATTTAAATTGGTTAAGCGCTCCGACGATTTCTTCATTTCCAATTATGTAGCCAATGCGACTGCCAGCTAAGCTATAGCTTTTCGATAAAGAGTTAATCTCGACGCCAACATCTTTTGCTCCAGGAACTGATAGAAAACTAATAGGTTTTTGATTATCATAATAAAATTCAGAATAAGCAAAGTCATGAACGACGATAATATTATATTCTTTAGCAAAAGCAACCACATCAGTAAAAAATGATTCCGTTGCCATTGCTGGTACAGGATTACCAGGAAAGTTTAAAATCATCATTTTTGCTTTTTGAGCAACTTCTTTTGGGATTGTATGTAAATCAGGTAGGAAATGATTTTCTTTTTTTAATGGCATAAAATACGGCGTTGCCCCTGCCATTGCAAGACCTGTTGCATATGCTGTGTAGCCAGGATCTGGAACAAGGATAATATCATCTGGATTTGCAAAAACCATTGGTAAATGAACAATTCCGTCTTGTGATCCCATTAATAATAATATTTCTTTAGCAGCATTTAAAGTAACATTGTGATTCATCTCATAATATTCTGTTACAGCTTCATGAAATTCTTGTGTACCTGTTAATGTATATCCATAATTATTTTTTTCATTTGCTGCACTTACTAGTGTTTCTATTACAACATCAGCTGGCGGCATATCTGGATTTCCGATGCTTAAATCAATAATTTCATGACCTTCCGCCATTTTCTTCTTTTTATATGCAGCTAGTTCACTAAAAATTGATGATTGAAATGCTTCCATGCGATTTGCTAGCGTGTAATTCATGAATAACGCCTCCTAAAATACGATTGTTGTTATTAAAACTCGTCTTGGTGTTTGAATTATTTTGTTTTTCTGAAAATGAACACAAATTTATTTTATCATTTTTGTGAGGTTATAAAAATAGCGATGATAATAAAATTTCCCTTACCGTATTTAAAAAATATAAACAATACATATACAAAAAACTTAAGCTGTAAGCATATTTGTTATCTGCTATTTTTATAACTAATTTAAAAAAAGCAGGAAATAATAGAGAGTGTATATTGACAAAAGGAGAAATAAAAATGAAGCAAATTCCTATTGGTGTATCAAATCGTCATATCCATGTGACAAAAGAAGATTTAGAAAAGCTTTTTGGAAATGGTCATGAATTAACGGTAGCAAAAGAGCTTTCTCAGCCAGGAGAATTCGCAGCAGAAGAAACACTTACAATCAAAACAGATAAAGCAGAAATTGTGAGAGTACGAATTCTTGGACCTGTTCGCAAATTTACACAAGTAGAGATTTCGAAAACAGATGCTCGTAATCTTGGTATAAATGCCCCGCTTCGCTCATCAGGAAACATTGATGGAACACCTGGTATTACCTTAATTGGTCCAAATGGTGAAATTCAAATTAATAAAGGGGTAATTGTCGCTGAGCGGCACATTCATATGACACCACAAGATGCAGCTCAGTTTCAAGTGAGTGATGGACAATATGTGAGTGTTAAAGTTAAAGGTGATAGAGGGTTGACTTTTAATCAAGTGTTAGTCCGAGTGAAGGATACATACGCTTTAGACATGCACATTGATACTGATGAAGCAAACAGTGGAAATATAAAAACAGGAGATTTCGGTGAATTGATTTTATAATAATGAAAGCCATCTCAAGAATGAGATGGCTCCTACATATTGGGTGTTTGAGAAGTATTTTTGCTTACTTGTTTTTGCTGTAATATTGAAATGAAAATAATAAATAAGGAAATAACACCAAAGATAAGCACCATATATTGCAATCCTATTGTATCCAAGAAAAAACCAGTTCCAAGTAAGACAATTTGGAACATTACACGTTCAAACATATTACGGAATGAGAATATTCGTCCATGATAGCTTTTGTCAATTTTCGTTTGGAAAATGGTTGACATAACAGGAAAGAAGCAGCCAACACTAAAACCGAACATTCCAAAAGAGACAAGTGTCATCCACTTTATATCGCTGAAAAAGAGAGATAAGTGGGAGAAAGCAATACAAAATGAAAAGATATACAGTAACTTATATGATGAAACTCGCTCGGATAAACGTTTAATGACAAACGCTCCAAGCATAAAAGATAAACCTTCAATTGTATAAATAAACCCTTTAATTGTAGTATCATGCTGTATTTCACTAATATTAATAACCATTAAATTAAAACCGCCAATAAATATAAGTGGAATTATACTTAAAATTAAAGCGCGAAACGCAATTGGAACTTCTTTTAAAATGCGAAATATTTCCATGAAACTGGTGTTTTGGCGTTTCTTTTCGTTTGTTACATTTGTTTTTGTATCTTTAAATTTCAAGAAAAAAGTAAAAAAGAATAATAGTGCATATGCAGCCATTGAAAAAGCGTACATATATTGTAAACTCATGATAACAAGAAGAACACCGCCGAGCGATGTACCAACAATACGAGCGATGGTAGCGATATTCATATGAATTCCGTTCATTTGTAAAAGTTCATGTTCCCGAACGATAAGCGGGATAATAGATTGCAGTGCAGGGAAGTAAAAAGCCGCAGAAATTTGAATGGCAATCATAAATAAAATCATAAATGAAATGCTTTCGTAATGAATAGCAAAAAACATAAAAATAACGCTTACGACACGGCCCAATCCTGCAAACAAAAGTACTTTTTTCTTGGAATATTGATCAATACACTTTCCAGCCATGGGCCCTACAAGTACGCCAGCTAATAGGCCAATAAACATAATAACAGACTTCATAAAATCAGATGGAACATGCTTTTGCATGAATTCCAAATTCCCTAAAATCCCCAGCCATAATCCGACCCCAGCAATAAATTCACCGGTGAGAACAACCCATACATTTTTATTACGCCACATACAATAACCTCTCAGTCTCTAATTGTAGTAAAAGCTGTATATGAAACCTCCCTTTTCATGCTCTAGTATAAAATTCATGTTTTAATTCAGAGTATATATTAAAGGTTTAAAAGAGGATTTTCAATTTATTTGATTTAGAGATTATTGACATAACGAAGGCAAGTTAATTCATGAAGGATATGGGCTATTGAATATACATACATTATTTAATTAGGGGGAATATAGATGTCAAATTCAAAAAATAATGATTGTTACAATGTTCGGACGGGAAAAATAGAAGATGCTGAAGCAATTTTAGACATACAGAAATCAATTGTTTCCGAAGGCCAGTTTCTAATTTCGGTACTTGAAGAGTTTAATAAAACGTCATCTCAACAAAAAGAATGGGTACAGGGCATATTAGAGAATGAAAATGAAACATTATTTGTAGCTGAAAAAGATGGCGAAGTTGTTGGTTGGATCGTATTTGAAACTACTAAAAATAGAAAACGATTGTCTCATACAGGTTCCTTTGGAATATTGATTAGAAAAGGTTACAGAGAACTGGGGATTGGAAAAATGCTACTAAAAACTTTATTAGAATGGGCAGAGAACAATCCATTTATTGAAAAGGTAAGCTTAGGAGTTTTTTCAACCAATCATAAGGCAATAGCATTGTACAAAAAGATGGGGTTCATTGAAGAAGGTCGTAAATTTAAAGAATTTAAATTTAATGAAAATGAATATGTTGATGATATTCTTATGTATAAATTAGTTAAGTGAAATTGTGAAAATTAGGTTATTAAAATGTTTGCTAATTACTATGCTAATTCTACTACCTTTTAAAATGAGTAAAAATATCGTGTGATTCATCAAGGATTTAGTTTATATAAGATAGTTCGCTAAATATCAAGCGAACTTATTTTTTTGAAAGGAAACTGGAATTTTATACTAAAATTAAATTAAAAGTAAATCTTAAAATGGTATGGAAGTGAACGTCAACTACCCACCACTTCAATAATAGTTGAAAAACGCTTGATTAACCAAGCGTCTTTCGTGTGAATTATACTGCTAATATGAATTTACATTCAGTGCTATTTAATCAATAAATTGAGATGTTATTTCGTTTTTTCTCCACGTTAGCCGAACTACTTAATAAGAGTTCAATACTTTTTTGTCACTAAAATAACTACATGAATCCAATTGCAAAGTCAGTGTAAAAAGGAATGATATAACAACACGAATCATTGATAAGTGATGCTTATCTTTATTCATAAAAAATATAAAATTTACTTATAAAACAAGTGTGATATTCTTAGAATAGAAGATGAATTGGTAAAATTTTATATTTAAGGGGCGATAATATGATTAAAGGATTACATCACGTTCAGATAACTATTCCAAAAGGGAAGGAAGAAGAAGGAAAAAAATTCTACTGTGGTGTTTTAGGTTTACAAGAAGTTGAAAAACCTGAATCCCTTAAAGGACGTGGAGGTTTTTGGATGAAAATTGGTGATAAAGAGGTTCATATAGGAACAGAAGATGACTTTGACAGAATGAAAACTAAAGCACATATCGCTTATGAAGTAGAAGATATCTCATATTGGAAACTAAGATTATCGCAAGAAAATATAAAGATACTAGATGCCGTTCCGATTCCCAACTTCGAACGTTTTGAATTTAGAGACCCGTTTGGCAATAGAGTAGAAATGATTCAAAATTTGAAAATATAAGTTAGAATCGTTTCAACTAATGGAATAGGATAACGAAATGAAGAAAAAGGACTTCCTTGTGAAGGCCCTTTTTTAATACTTATAGAAACAATCTTTTCAAACATAGCCTTATAAAAAATTGGTGATTTATGTTATGGTGTTATAAAAGTAACGGGGGGAAAATGATGAAAGGGAATATAAAGGAGATACAAACAAACGACAAAGCAATTCGTTATACACATTTAGAAAAGGGTTCTGAAATGATTTGCTTTATGTTTTCAGGTTCAGGTTACAATTACGATAAACCCTTGTTTTATTATTCGAAGATGGTAATGCTCCAAAACAAAATCGATATTGTTCAAATCCATTATTCCTATGATGAACAAACAATGAAAAAACCGATTGAAGAACTAACGAAAATAATGATGGATGATATTAATCCAGTGATTTTTGATGTTTTAAAAAATGGGCAATACAACAATTCGATTTTTTTAGGAAAATCACTCGGAACAATTCCAATTGTGAATGACTTAATGAAGAGAGAGGAATTCTTAAACTCAAAAATGATTTTACTCACCCCTTTGCTAAAGCTTGATTCGATTTTTGACTCAATCTTGAATAGTCATCATCAGGGGCTTTTAGTTATCGGGAATAAAGACCCTCATTACAATTCAAATCAAATTGACCAATTAAGTAAATCAAATTTAAAGATTGATGTTGTCCAAAATGCAAACCATTCCTTAGATGCTGAAGAATTTGAAACGAAAAATTCAATTTTAGCTTTATCAAAGGTAATGGAAAAGCTTCAAGAAACTGTTAGGACAAATTAGTAATAAGCTGATGGTATCAAAAGTTCACCAATTGGGGTGCTGGTTTTATTTTTTAAAAATGAAGTAAATAGTTGTGAGATGATGCTAGTTTTATACTTCAACGTTTTGATGAAGAAGACAGCCTAAACTTGATCATAAGATTAATATAAAATGGTAATGAAAGAAGCGGATAGAAGTGAATAATGAAGAGTTAATTGTAAATCAATTTGGTCAAAATGCTGCGAAATATGTAATGAGTAAAATTCATGCAGATGGAAAAGATTTACGCAGTCTTATTGAATTTGTTCAAGGTGAAAAGAACGAACGGCTTCTTGATATAGCAACGGGCGGAGGTCACGTTGCGAATGCATTAGCCCATTTATTTCAGGATATTGTTGCATTTGATTTAACGGAGAACATGTTAAAGAAAGCCGAGCAATTTATTCGATCAAATGGACATTCGAATGTTTCGTTTGTACAAGGAAATGCAGAAAAATTACCATTTCCAAATGAATCATTTGATACAATTACGTGCCGCATCGCTGCGCATCATTTTACAAATGTTAAGCAGTTTGTTGCAGAGGTGCAGCGAACATTAGAGAGAGAGGGATTCTTTTTTCTTGTTGATAATGTTGCTCCAGAACTTGAAGAATATGATGATTTTTATAATTTTGTAGAAAAGAAGCGTGATCCAAGTCATTACCGTGCTTATAAAAAAACAGAATGGATCTCTTTATTAGAACACAATGGTTTACAGGTACAGTCATATATCACATTTGATAAAGAATTTAATTTTGACTGGTGGTGTGAAATGATGGATGTTCCTAAAAATGTTAGGGATGAATTAACATCATTTATGATAAATGCTCCTAAGGAAATGCAAGAATGGTTTCATATTACAATCGAAAACAATGAAGTAAAGTCTTTTAATACAGAAGTAGCATTGTTTGTTGTAAGAAAAACATCTACGTTAAAACGATAATTTATACTTGTGAGTTTCATAGTAATCGATATACTTGATAGAGTATAGAATATTTAGTAGGGAGCAATAACAATGATTCGTGTACGTATTGAAGGAACAGAAACGGAAGTTATGCAATTTTTAAAAGATATGCCTGAGGTACCTGGATATGAAAGAACATATGCACGTGAACCGCGAAAGGGCAATAACCCGAAGTATACAAATAGCAAGAGTGTTTTAGCATATCTCACATATAAGCAAAAAGAGGAAATAAAATAACCAAGCCTATTTAGGATTGGTTATTTTATTTTGAATAAGACAGAGGCAACGATTTTTGATTCAATTAAATGAGATGTACATAATCTAAAATATTTTTTCCTATTAAAAAAAGAGTAACCACAATAAACAATATTCTCACATACGAGACCCCTTTTTTAATTGCAAAATTTGATCCTACAAAAGCTCCTAAGATCATAGCAATCCCCATTGGAATTCCATATGAAAAATTCACGATATCTAAGTATAAAAACATGATGAGAGCGGCAATGTTACTACCAAAATTAAGGACTTTTGCATTGCCAGCTGACTGAATAAAATCAAACCCAATTATTAAAAAGGAAAATAGCAAAAACGAACCAGTTCCAGCTCCAAAGAAACCATCATAAAATCCAATTATAAATACTGTTACCGCAAAGACGGCTCCTTTTTTCAATCCCATCCCTTCATATTTAGAATCCTTACCCCAATCCTTTTTGAAAATGGTATAGATCGCAACTGTAATTAGTAATACTAGTACTAATGGTTTTAATACTTGTGAGGAAATGTGTTTTACTACATATGCACCAAAAAACGAACCGATGACAGTCAATGGGAACAATTTAGATACAAGTCGAAAATTTACTTTTCCTGATTTAATAAACGAAATTGTACTTGTTAAAGCTCCCATTGAACTTGCCAATTTATTTGTAGCAATTGCTGTTGAAGGTGGAAGCCCGGTAAACAGTAAGGCTGGGATAGAAATCAAACCGCCTCCTCCAACTACTGAATCGATGAATGCAGCTAAAAAACCAGAGAGTACTAAAAAAACTAATGTGTAAATGTTTATATCTTCCATAATAACAACCCCTATAATGTAAATTAATTTCTAGCAAAACGGTTTGATAATTAGTCACTATCTTAGTAGTGACTAATTATATGTTAGCAAAATTATAAGTATTTGTGAATGAAAAATTCGAAAATAATGACTAATAAGCAAAGTTAATAAATTCAATTATTTAAACCCATCTTGATTTTTAACAAATAAGTCACTGATAAGTAGAAAAGAAGTGCAGATCTCTTGTTTTCTCCCTTTGTTTTAACCTTCGTCCGTGGCAGAAAAAGTCACTGACCGCTCCTATGCATGACTAGATGCACTCGCCCACCTAAAAAGAAAAGATTTTTATGTCGTCTTTCAATTTGTATGTAAATAGATGTTAGCAATTCACAACACTATAGAAATTATTTACTAAACTGTTGTTTAACGATACTATTAGCTTTAGTAGTTAAATGTTTACAGTTTTATTAAACGCTTATATAGGAAGGTTAATATGGAAAAAATCTTACAAAAAATTCAGTCGTTAGGTTTTAATCAATACGAAGCGAAAGCGTATGTAGCCCTCGTATATTTAGGGACATCGAGCGCTTATCAAGTAAGTAAACAATCGGGTGTTCCTCGTGCGCGGATTTATGAAGTGTTAGAAGGATTAGAAAAAATGGGTGTAGTGATGAAAGAAGAAATAAATGAGGCCACACAATATTCTCCTTTACCTGTTGATGTATTTCTAGAATCAATTAAACAAAAATGGGAAGATACATATACATCTGTACAACAAGAATTAAAAGTATTTGAGAGTCAAAGGCCAAAAGCTGATCCGTGTGTTACAACGATAAAGGGGGAAGAAACGATACTTTCATTTTGTCGAATTCTACTTCGCCGAGCTCAAAGCAGAATTATTATATCGATGTGGGGGGCAATGTATGAAAAGCTTGAAGATGATTTACAAGAGATGCAAAAAACTTGTAATCTAAAGGGAATTGTCTTTCAAGTTGAGAATCCATTACCAAATTTAGTGATTCATCGTAAGACCGATTACGTAGATAACATCGGTGAAAAAAAGTGGTTTATTATTTCTATTGATGGCAAAGAAATGATTTACGGCTATCCTGTAGAACAAAATGGAAACACCTTTTATACTGACGATCCTGTACATGTATCTCTATTAGAAAATTACGTATGGCATGATGTATTAGTAAATCGATTAATGCAGGAAAGTGAGGAGAATTTACAACCTTGGATTTCTGCAGAAAGAGAGAAGTTTTTTAATAAATAATCTCAATATACTCCTTTATAAAATTTGAAAATCCTATAGAAATGGATACAGAGATCGCTTAACGTTTAATGTTAGCGATCTTTTTCTTTCATCATACATTTTACGATAAAGCAAGTGAGCAACATTAACATACCGTATTTATATATTTTTTTTGTAAACTACTATGAAATTTATATTTGAAATCTTTAATAATTGTGAGAGAAAAAATTTTTTCACACGTTATATAAAGTGTAAAAGCTTTTACAAAACGTAAGGGGAGTTGTCACATGAAGTCTAATGATACAAACTTTATTCGGCGATTACAGCGGCAAAAAGAAGACGCGCTGGAATTCATAGTCGATATGTATTTGCCATTAATAAAAGGAATTACTTATAAAATCCTTGCTCCAATTGAAAACAAAGGAGTTATAGAAGAATGTATAAATGATGTTTTTTTATCCATTTGGAATAATTCGAGAAAGTTTCATGGAGATCAAACCGATTTTAAGAAATGGATTTGTGCGATTGCGAAATTTAAAGCGATTGATTATTACCGAAAGGCCACTAATAATATAGAACTTCCTCAAAATCATATGGATTTGAATGCAGAAAAATCACCTGAAGATGAATTGATTTTAATAGAAGACCGAAATGAACTTATAAAGTTAATTAATCAGTTAGAGCCTGTCGATAGAGAGATTTTTATTATGAAGTTTTTTCTAGGTTTAAAGACGGAAGATATTGCACAAAAATTTGGTTTAACTAGAGCAGCTGTAGATAATCGGATTTATAGGGGGAAAAAGAAACTGCAAAAAACTGCTACAAATCTTAATTTGGGAGGTAGTGTAGTATGAAAGATATTTATGAGTTATTAAATGATGTAGATATGGATGAAACGGAATTTAAAGAAATGGAAGTAAGTGAACTAGAAAAGGCAAAGGTGAAACGTTCTTTAAAACAATCAATGCATAAAAAGAAAAAAACGAAAAATTGGAAAATGAAAGTTGTGGCATCTACAGTTATTGTTGGTTTATCAGCTACCACTTTGGGATTAGCGTTTCCCACTTATGCGGGGAGTTTACCTATAATGGGTGATATTTTTCGATTTTTAGATAATGGGAGAACAGGTCTTTATGATCGTTATAAAGAGTTTTCTACTGAAATGAATATGACAAAAGAAAGTAATGGCATTAAGGTTACTATAAATGATGCGATTTTTGATGGGAAAACAGTATCAGTAACATATTCTATAGAAAGTGAACAAGACTTGGGGGATAAACCTGATGTATTAGGTAATTTAAATTTTTTAGGACCAGATGGAATGACAGGAAGCTCTCAAATATCAAAAGTTGCTGATAGGAAGTATGTAGGGTTGATGACAGCTACTCATCAAGGTCTAAAGAAAAAAGAATCTATAAAGGTAAGATGTGACATAGAAAGTATTACAATTCCAAATCAGAAAAAAGAGATTAAAGGAAATTGGAATTTCGCGTTTACTTTAAAAGCAATAGATAGTAATGAAAAATCGATTAACGGTAGTGCAGAAAAAGATGGTGTCAAAGTAAATATGGAAAAGTTAACAGTAACACCGATGTCATTCATTGTTTACTACAACCAGGAGGTTAATAAGGAAGTTAGAAAGAAATGGGATGACGTGAACGTAGAGTTAGAAATTAAAGATGACTTAGGAAATCAGTATTCAGGAGAAGGAAACGGAGGGACAGGAAAAGATCCTTATAATATTAGCTGGAGTAAAACTTTTCAAAAGCTTGATAAAAATGCAACAGAACTAATCATAACCCCTCATATTAATTTGCGAATTCATACTCCTAATAATCACGGCGGAGTAGAAATGACAGGAGGGAAAGAGAAGAAGATTTCAGTGCCAGAAAAATCTGGTGGTGAGAAAAATTTTGATTTAGACAATATTGTTATTGATTTAACGAAATAGCAATATTCTATGAACGTTTTAGTGTATTTTTTCATAAAAATGTAACATAACTAAAGATAAGTAATTACACATTTTGATATGTTTACATTTTTAAGGAGGAATAATGAATGGTATTTATATGGTCATTAATTGTTGGGGGCATTTTAGGCTGGTTTGCTAGCTTAATTATCGGAAGAGATGTTCCTGGTGGTGTAATTGGTAATATTATTGCGGGGGTTATTGGATCTTGGATTGGTACATCGCTTCTTGGAAGTTTCGGTCCTGTGATTGGTGGATTTTCGATTATCCCAGCTTTAATTGGTTCCATTATTCTTATATTTATCGTTAGCTTTTTACTTCGGTTGATGAAAAAGTAAATTATTTGGACTGTTTACTCGCGTAAGCAGTCCTTTTTCGTTAATTTTGTGTTATATTTATAAATCTGTTATGCTAGAGACATAACATTTGGAGGTGTCAACATGAAAGAATTTACAGTCAATTTCCATCAAGAAGATAATGCAAAAGCAACGACAGTTTATAAATTAAATGAAGATGATTTTAATAAAGCAACAGAAGGCGGTACACGTCATCTGTTTGATTTAGATACAAACGTAGGTTTCTTTGTCTTCTTCGATGCTGAAGATGCTGAAGGTAATGAGCAATATTTAATGCTTCAATATGAAGGAGATCATGAAGAGCCAAGCGCGTGCTACGGTTTTGATTTAAAACTATTTTATCAATTTGTAGCCTTGTATTTAAATGATCTTGAATTCCAAGGTGAAACGGATGAAGAAGAGGAAGAATATGGTCCAATTCATCATTTAGCACATTTACTATATCATATCGTAGAAGATGGTAAAGCTATTGAAGCTTAATTACATAAGAAAGGCTGCTCCTTATGCGGACAGCCTTTTTGATTTGTCTTGTTTAAGAATATAATTTATAAACAGATATTGACACGTGCCGCCAATGATCAGAATAACGGCGCACATATTAAATAAGAAACTCCCGCTGAAGTGTTGTAATAATAACGCTCCGGCTGCTGGACCGAGCATTCGTGAGATATCCCAGTGGGTACCGTAAATGGAGAAATAAATTCCTCGCATATGTGTTGGCGCTAATTCTGAAACAAAACGTAACAGATGATTTAAAGCGATACTTTCTCCAATTGTTAAGATTAATAGTGTGAAAAATAGTAACCATAATGTATTAGAGTAGCCATAACCAATTGCAGCAATCGTATAACAAACATAAGAGATTACAATAATTTTTTGCATAGAAAATTTCTCCGCCCATTTTACGACTCCCACTTGCAAAACAATCTCCATAATACCTTTACAAGTAGCCATAAATGTAAAAACAAACATAAAATTCGTGAATAATTCCTTTTCGGCATATAGTCGATAGTTTGTTTCTATTTGTGCATAGAAAAAACTAATTGGTAACATAAAAATCATAAGTCCAAACACGCTATAATGTTGCGTGAGAAAATTTCTCCATTTTATTGAAGTGTTTTTTTGTTCATCATGTTGAAGGATTGGAGCTGTTTCTGGAAGTTGTGTCCATACAATAAACGAATAAAGAAATAAAGCAGCGGCTTCTAAGATAAAAAGTATGGTTGGATTATCATTATAAAAAAGGTATCCAATGGCTGGGCCAATGATTGCCCCAATAGCTCCAACTGTTTGAATAAGAGCAAATACTTCGGCCTGCTTTTCTTTCTCCGTTACATCTACAATTTGTGCTCGTTGTGCAGGAATATAAAGAGAACGCCCTAGACCATTCATAATGTAGAAGAGAGCGAACAGTATAACCGATTTGGCAAAAATGAAACCAGTCATAGCGCATGCTTGTAAGAGTAGTCCAATTAAAATAATTCTTTTTCGTCCATATCGATCTGTAATAGTACCGCCGAAAAGTGTAAAGAGAATTTCACTAAGCGGTTGTAGCCCAAAAAGTAACATAGTAAACAAGGCGTTTCCATTTAATGCTTTGTTTACATATATGATAAAAATAAGTGCGAGCATCGCTCCGGTTATACTAGTTAATAGTTCTCCAAATAACCGAATCCAAATAGGTTTACTGTAACGTTTTGCAAATGTCATCATTTTATTCTCTCCTTTCTATATGGAAATTTTATGATGGAAAGGGAAGAGGAAAAAGAGTAGAATGAAGCAAAGAAATTTTTCATCTTTTAGGGGGATAGGCATGATAATTTTGGATCATTACATACAGCTTTGGCTTCAGTATGCAAATGGGAGAAATCTTGGTGAAAACATAGAAATATCGCTGCAAGACATTTCAAAATCATTATATTGTACAGATCGAAATAGTAAATTCACAATAAAAAAACTAGAAGAAATGCAATGGATTTGTTGGATACCAGGGCGTGGAAGAGGAAATCGCTCGAAAATTGCTTTTTTACAAGATCCCGCAACGATTATTTATGAAAAAGGAAAAGCACTAGTAAAACAAGGCGAAATCAAAAGTGGAAAAACTTTTATTCAAACATATGCAAAACATTTTCCCTACATATTAGAACAATTCCAAACGTGGATTGACACACTTTTTGGATACCACATTGAACAGTCACCGCAAGGAAGAATCGATGTTTTACGTTTAAACATGCGCATACGCCCAATTACATGTCTAGATCCTATGTATGTGACACTCCGTTCTGAGTGTCACATTGTTAAGCACGTTTGTGATACGCTCGTTCATTATAATGAACTGACAAATGAAAGCGAGCCTCGTCTCGCTTTTTATTGGGAATATAATCATATACATAAAATATGGACATTTTATCTTCGTAAAGGAGTGTATTTTCATAATCAAAAATCGTTTACTGCAGACGATGTCAAATATACTTTCACCCGTTTTTTAAGCACAGAGGACAATCCGTATCGCTGGATGCTACAAGATATTAAAAGAATACATATCGTAAATGAATATACAATCGAAATTCACTTACAAAGTGAAAATGAATTATTTTTACACATATTAGGAGGAGAACATTGTTCTATTATTTGCGAGTCACCTGTAACAGAGGATTATCAATGCTTATTAAATGGAACAGGTCCATTTAAACTTGTTAAAAATGATGATACCGTCCTTATTTTAGAAGTTAATCCGATATATTTTCGTGAGCGCCCATTTCTTGATCGTATTGAGCTATGGTATGCGCAATATTTAAGCAGTTATAGTGGTTATGAAGTATTAGCTGGCTCTTTACAGCATGATAAAAAAAGCGTTCAAAAAGAAACGTCTCAATTAGAAGCGAATGTAACATACATAACACTTAATATAAAAAAGCAAGGTCCGATGCAACATATAGCTTTTCGGCAAGCTTTACAACAAATTATTAGTGGTCAAAAAATAGTAAATGATTTAAAAGGGGAACGAGGAGAAGTAGCAACGAATCTGTTATTAGGAAAAACAATCGAAATCAAGAAAGAAAGTTCAATGAAAGAGTTATTGAAAATTAGCGGATATAAAGGAGAAACATTATATTTATATACCTTTCAAGAGCAGGATCATGTTGAGGATTCACATTGGATTCAAAGTGAATGTGCCAAGTACGGTATTCAAATAGAACTATCTTTTTTAGATGCACAGGAGCTTCTTACACCTCGAGTTATACAACAAGCTGATTTGATTCATGATAGTGCTACAATAAGTGAAAATGCAGAGTTAAGTTATCTGTATTTATTACTAACGACAAATAGTTTTCCTCATCAGCATAGTTCCTTTCATTTAAATGAAAAGCTGAAACGAGTATTTAAGGAAGAAAATCAGAGTGTGCGAATGCGATTGTTAGGGGAAACAGAACAGGAGCTTTTAGAAAATATTCATATCATTCCTTTGTATCGTAACAATATGACGGTACATACGCATGAGACAATACAAAATGTAGCTATTAACTCACAGGGCTGGATTGATTTTTATCACATATGGTTTAAGCGACTACTTAACGTAACAAAGTAGTAAAACAGAGTGCATATAACCCATCATTTCTTTGATTGTAATATAATGAAATGATGGGTTTACTCTTTAAATGGGCGGGATAAAGCTACACTATTCCTAGTAATGATATTAGTATATTTTTCATAAAAACAGGAAAACATACCTTTACAGCGTAACAATGTTATGTTACATTGAATAAAAAGAAGGGAGAGCAAAATTTTGAGTCAGGACTTAATTTCGAAAAAAGATTTGTTAGATCTTACTGGAATCTCCTATGGTCAGTTATACAGATGGAAAAGAAAAAACTTAATACCAGAAGATTGGTTTGTGCGAAAATCAACGTTTACAGGGCAGGAGACGTTTTTTCCAAAAGAAAAGATTTTAGATAGAATCGAAAAAATTCAAACGATGAAAGAAAATTTGTCACTTGATGATTTGGCGAATATGTTCTCACCAAATGTGAATGAGATTAGTTTATCAAAAGAAGGAATTATACAACGCGGAATTGCTTCAGAGTCAGTGGTCAATTTTTTTATAGAGCAAAATCAAGAAATGACTGAATTTCGGTTTGGAAAAATCCTTGTTATTTATATTTTAGAAAAAGCACTTCAGTCTGGAGAGATTAGCCTTGAAGAAGGAAAGATGATGTTACTTGTTTTAAATGAACATTATGAATCGATGAAGAATAAACATGCTGAGCTTATTTTTATTCGAAAATTAGGGATTTCAACATGTTTTTTACTATCAAGTGTAGAGGACTTATATTTTGATCAAGGTACGAAAATCGTGATACGTTTACCTTTAATGATTTGTACAGAAGAACTAAAAACAAAGTTATTATGATGGAGGGAAAGTAGTGAAAACTCATGACTTATTAATTAATGGACATGGAACGTCGAACGGAGGGCAGTTTCACAATGTACAATTAAATGGAAGTGGGACTGTAAATGGGGATGTAGAATGTGATGATTTCGAGTGTAACGGCTCTGGTCATATAAATGGGGATTTAAAAGCGGAGAAAGTAAAAATAAGTGGATCCGGAAAGATAAGTGGAAAAATTGATGCCGAGCAAATGAGCATTGAAGGTAGTGGCAATATACAACAGGATGCGGTTGTAAAGAAAATAAAAATTTCAGGTAAAGGAACAATCGGAGGAAATGTATCTGGTGAGGACATGAACATTTGCGGTAAAGCAATTATTGATGGGAATTGTGAAGTAGATACATTCAATTCAGAAGGACAATTTACCGTGGGTGGCTTATTGAGTGCAGATGATATTTTCATTGAAATACACGGAGAATGTAATGTAAAAGAAATAGGCGGTCAAACGATTAACATAAAACATAAGAAATCCACTTTAAGTTGGCTTTTTGAAACAATGTTTCCTCCTCGAATGAAAACGGAATTAATAGAAGGAGACAATATTATAGTTGAGTATACAATTACGAATACGATTCGAGGTAACAATGTTACAGTTGGACCTAATTGTGAAATTAATCTTATTGAATATACTGGAGTTTGTAAAATTGATAAAAATGCAAACGTAAAAGATATCCGAAAAATTTAAATTTTTATAGGAAGGGGCAAATGGTGTGAAAGAACAGTATAATCTTAGTTTAAATGGATCTGGTAATTCATCAGGTGGTATATACAAAAATGTCAACATTCGCGGTGAAGGAACGATTTTGGATGATATTGATTGTGATGTGTTTAAAACGTATGGGGCGAGTGAAGTACAAGGGAATATAAAAGCACAAATGGTAACTGTGTTTGGTGAAACAAAATTTCGTGGTGATTTGCATTCAGAGAATGTAAAAGTTAACGGTAGTCTTGAAGTTGGTGGTACAGCAGAAGTGAAACGTACAAAAGTGCGAGGGATGTTTGATATAGGCGAAAGTTTTACTGGTGAAGAGGTCAACATAACAGGTGGAATAAACGTAAAAGGAAACTTAGAAGCAGAAAAATTTACAATAAATGGCGGTTTTACGATTGCAGGTATGTTGAACGCTGGAAATATTAATATTAATCTAAGATATGAGCACAGTAATGTAGAAGAAATAGGAGGAGACAAAATTACTGTTCGAAAAAAATCATCGTTTGTTCCTTTTTTGAAACATAGTGGTTATCTCCATGCTAATGTAATTGAAGGGGATGAAATTTATCTTGAATATACAAAAGCTGATATTGTTCGGGGGAAAAATGTAACGATTGGTCCAGAGTGTGAAATAGGAGTATTGGAATATCACGAAACTTATAAAAATGACAATCAATCAATTGTGAAAGAATTTAAACAAATATAGAGGAATACTGAAAACCATGATTTAAGAGCCGCTTTTAAGCGGATTACCTCAATAAAGAAATTGATGAAAAACACTCCCTTCAAATGTAGAGAGTGCTTTTGTTTTAATGATTGAGAAACTTTTACAGAAATTATTCTTCAATAATTTCGTATTCTTCATCTGCTAAAAGTAAAATTTGAAGTTTCTTACCTTTATTATGTACTTCAATTACATCATATGTTCCTAAGTTTTTCACTTTATTCGGTGAAGCATTTACCATTCCTTCAACAGAGTCGATTAAAATATCTTCTTCAATGTAAGTTTCAGGCAAAGACATATCCTCAGTTTCTAGTACACACGCATATAAATTTTGTAAATCAGTAGCTGATGGATTTAATTCCTCAACATCAATGATATTTTTTACAGCATCTACATGTTCTTCTTTCGGTTGATATACTTTAATTTTAGCCATGTTTTATTCTCCTTTATTTCTTATTCTAAGAGGCTATATATTATTATAACTTTTTTTATGAAAAACATGAAACAGTAACATCACCGTAAATGAAAAAAATGATATATTTTTTAAGTTTTTATCGATTTTCTAGTTATGATTGAGAAAAAAGTCATTGTTGTATCTTTGTGCGAATATAATATGGTAGTAATGTGATGTATAAAATTTTTTCACTTTCTTAATCTTTGTATTGGCTATATAATTTAGAAGAGACGAATCGGACTGTTTATTTATAAAAGAATTGAGGTTTAACAAACTATGACAATAAAAATTATTACAGATAGTGCAGCAGATTTACCGAAAGAGCTGCTTCATACTTATGATATAGAGGTTATTCCTCTTCGTGTATATGATGAACAAGAAAATGAATTTATTGATGGGGTAACACTAGATCCGATTGACTTACTACGAAATATGAGAGAGGGAAAAGTATATAAAACATCTTTACCTTCTTTAGAAAAAATCCAAGAAGTATTTACTACATACGCAAAACAAGATGTTACCTGTATTTATTTAGCCTTTTCTTCTGAACTCTCTGGCACATATCAATCCTCTGTTATTGTAAAAGAGGAAGTAAAAGAAATCTACCCTAATTCCTCTTTGGAAATCATTGATACAAAATGCATATCAACTGGTCAAGGATTACTCGTAGTAGAAGCTGCCAAAATGGCACAAAGCGGAGCAACAAAAGAGGAAATATTAAGCCGTATTGCTTTTATGGCTAAGCATATGGAACACATCTTTACGGTTGCAGATTTACAATATTTAGTTCGTGGCGGACGGTTAAGTAAAGTAGCGGGCTTTATAGGAGGCTTATTAAATATAAAGCCTATTTTAAATGTAGAAGATGGAAAACTTATTCCGCTCGAAAAAATTCGCGGCCGCAAGAAAGTATTTCAACGTATAGTAGATATTATGGAAACAAGAGGTAAAGACCTTGGAAATCAGACAATTGGAATTTCACATGGCGATGATTTAGAAAGTGTTAACATATTATCAGAAATGATTACCGAAAAATTTGGATGCAAAATATTTGTAGTAAATTCAATTGGTGCGGCTGTAGGAGCACATGCTGGTCCAGGAACTTTAGCTGTCTTTTTCTTAAATGAAATATAAGAAAGAACAAGTCTCTTGAAAAATAAGAGGCTTGTTTTTTTCGTTAATAAAATTACGAATACAACTGTTTCGTCTGTACTTTTGAAAAAGAAAATAAGTGGACCATAGTATCTAGAAGTAATATTTTTCAGGACAAAATAATGATTTTATTATATAATTTTCACATAATAAATATTAATATTTGATCATTTAAAAAACATGTTAAGGATGTATATTCATGAAAAACGTTGATTTTATACTTGAAAGTGATGAGATATTAAAGCCATCAGAACGGCTTATTTTATTACTATTAGAAAAACATAGAATACTATATACAAATGATTTACTAGTATTATCGAATTTATCGTATAAAACATTAGTAGATTCACTAACAACACTCGTTATGAAGTCGTATGTCAGCAAAGAGAGTGGAAAAGGCCGCAGACAAAATAGATATAGTTTAATGTAATTTGATTATCGTAAACTAAAAGAGGGAGAGTATATTGGATAGCTCTTCCTCTTTTATATATAAGTCACTGCTATGCAAAATACAGCATAACCGCGACTTGTTTTCTCTCTTTGTTTAAACCTCGCATGCGGCAGAAAAAGGAACTGACTGTGTCTATGCATAGCCAGATACTCTCGTCCTTCTCTAAAAGAAAAGGTTTTTTATGCTGTTTTTTAACTTGTTAGAATTAAAATTCATCCTCGTGAATTAAATTCCCAGCGTCATGATCTTTCATTAATCGTTGCTTCAAATAATTTTCTTTTGTCGTTCTATCATCTTTATGCCCAACAGCTGCTGCAATGATGTGCGGTGGTAATTGCTTATAATCATATAAATATTGAACATAAAAATGCCGAAAGAAGTGCGGGGTTATTTTTTCATTTTTTGTAAACGATAAACCTGTTTCTTTTATAATTTTAGTAATGTATTGTGACAGGTAATTTTCTTTATATGCCGTATGATTTTTTGTTTGAAAAATTGTACCGCCATTTTTGATTCCTAACTCAATTGGTAAACGGCGACGTATTCGAAAACCAATGATCCGTTCAAAGACAGCTTTATTAATGGGGACGATTCGCTCAGAATCTCCTTTTGTATTTACATAAAGATAATAACGATCGCGTAATGCGTCGTATTCTAAATCTTCCCATTTTGCATTAGCAACTTCGGCAACACGTAACCCGGTAGTTGCTAATATGGAAAGCATGGCATAATTAATAGGATTATTTTTATAATAAGAAAGCAATTGTTTTACTTCTTCGTAAGATAACTCTCTTCTTGGTTTATGTTTTTTCGTTATCGTTGTACTTAGTATCTCAATGTATAAAGGCTCTTTAATATATTCAATTTCATATAACCACTTTAAAAAAGAACGTGTAATGCGTAACTTTCTACTTATTGTTGTTGGCTTATAACTTTCATTTGATTGATAGGAAATAGCTTCTTCAGCAAGCCACTTTTGATAATTACGAATGTGTCGTTTTCGTAAATTTATCCAAACTTTACCTTCTACGAAATGTTCCACATCCATTTGTAAAAATTCAATATGCTCTTTAATAAAAAGATAAAATTGTGATAAATCTCTAGCATAGAGAAGACGAGATGTATCTTTCACTCGTTTTTCCTTATCAAAATGTGTTTGTCGATTTAAATAATAGTACAAAATCTCTTCATCAGAAAAACCTTCATACGAATATGTATGTTGACGTTCATTTTGTTCTTTTCGATCCTCAGCCTCCTTTAAAAAATCTTCGTTCCATATCGCAATCGCATTTGCTAATTTTTCTTTATTCTTTAATAACGAATATTGATTATGAATTGGTATTAAATTAATTTTCATGTTGTATCAAATCCTTATTAATTTCTTTTATAGTATGAATAAAAGAAGATGAATTATATCTACTATTTATTTTAAAGTGCATGTACATAAAATACAATATAATTTCTAAACTATAGAAAATCACACATTTTCTATGGTTTAGAATCTATTTATAAATTTAAGTTTTTATTAGTTGAATTAAAATAATATAAAATTTAATTTAAAAACAAATAGAAATCACGTATGTGTCTAATATAATTATAGTTTCGTAATTATATGTGCTATAATAAATTTATAATGTATATTACTTATTTTTTAAATTCTATTTTCATATAAATTATATTTAGTTTTAATTAGAAAGGATTTATTTTTATGAACGATCATACATACGAACAATATATGGATACAAATGCGGTTAAAGAATTTTTACGTATTTCAAGTTTCACATTTAAGAAATTGATGAAAGAAAATAAGTTATCGCCAATTAATAAAGATACGTGGCGATTAGATGGAAGTTTTTTGTTTCGAAAAAATGAGGTTATTTCATTACAATCACAGTTACATATAGAAGGAATGACTTTAAACCAAGCAAGTAAACAGTTTCATATTAGTATGTATCAATTATTGAAATGGATTGAAGAAGGGGAGTTATCCTATACAATTCAAATGCATAGAAATAAAGAAACAAAGTTTGTAAGAGAAGATGATGTAAAGAATCTTGCCGAAAATTTAGATGATGCAAATAGTCTTTATACATATTCTCGAAAGTATAATGTAGTTTTATTTCAAAAATTTATACAAGGGAATACAATTGCACGAATAACCTCTATTCCAAAAAGAGGAGATATTATCGTAACAGATGAATTTGGAAATGAGATGACATTGCAACAGGCGAAAGAAGCGGGCTTTTTTGCAGCATATCAACTATCAGATAAACCAAGAAGCCACCATCAAAAATTTGTGATGTTTCGCTTTTTGAAAGCACACAATTTACGAAGCGATATTTTTCAGCGAATGGATTTCTTATTGCAATATGTATCACCTAGAAACATTCGAATTTCAGAAGAACATAATTTCTGGATAATTGAAATTCGTCAATCGCTTATTCAAGTTCCCATACAAATTCAACAAGAGTGGATCGATTCTCTTATACCATATATAATAGAAGGGAAATTAGCAAAACGCCCTAATAATAGTATTTACTTAGATAGCAATAGTGTTACGAAAAGCATTATACTAACTTCATCAGAGTATCAATCTATCTCAAATATAGTAAATGAAGAAAAGATGTCGATAGAGGATTTTATAACTTCTGCAATTCAAGAAAAATTAGATCGGTATATAATGAAATATTAAAAGACTTATTCTGTAGGCAGATAATTCTTTTAATATACAAAAATATCCAAACCCTCTAAAAAACGACCTTTCAGATTCCTTTATTAGAGGGTTTTATATAAGTAATAATGATATTATACCTATAATGTACAAAGCTTTATATAAAGATAGATAGGAGGTTTAAATTGATTTGGATATATTTAGTATGTTATTTCTCTGTATATAGTTTACATAATAATTTTATGTATTAGAATTTCGAATAAAAAGCATAGAGTGTCTTTCCGTAATTTCGTAATATTGTTTAAGTTCATTCGTGATCCTTTGTCTTCCTTGTTCACTTGTATGCCAAGTATCGCGATTAATTTGTCGCAAATCTTGCAGTGGAAGAACATCTAATATTTTATCTTCAGCCGCATATAGTGAAGCAAGTAATAAAAATCTTCGACAGAAAAAACTTTTTCCAGCGAGTAATACATTCGTTACTTCTTGTTTATTAATCATGTTAAACGCACTTTTTATTACATCTTCTACATTAGAAAAATCTCCCGTAATCGGTTGGATGTTCTCGTGAGGAACACCTAATTGAATTAATCTTTCTCTATGATATTCAAATTCATTCGCCTGTAGAAACGTATTAAAAATAGAAGGAATGAAAATATATTTTACAACTTCTTGATGGTAATGCTTTGCAACAAGTTCGTTTAATTCTGGGAAATGACCGGGATGATATAGCATAATGTCTGTTTCTGTAAACAAGTGCTTACGGTCTATAAAAATTAAATCACTAATTGTAGAATAATAGTTCATCATGATAAATTCCTCCTTAACAAAAATATAGCCCTTTAAAAATTCGGTATTGATTGACTAAAATCCTGTATGAGAATTCGACAACAATAATTAATTATTGTTGTTATAAATCTATGTGATAAAAGAGCAAATAACATTATTTTATAAACAAGGATCTATCATATTCTGTTGAAAAAAGACTGGAGTATGAAAAAAGATGTACGGTATGGAGAAGAACTAAATAAATTTTATGGAAAATCAGTACTTTATAATAAGTGCTGATTTTCTATTTATTCAGCTATTAATCGACTACAAAATTATAAAAAAACGAAAATGCTGCCTTTAAGTACGAAAATATAGCTTTTCACACTTGAAAACAAATGATATAATTTCAACTAAAGTGTATTATTACACTTTAGTTGAAAGGAGAGGGTATATTGAAAATTGGTAAGATAATAGTTTCTGTAGTAATATACACAAGTTTACTAACTGTATCTATACATACTTATACAAAACAACTAGCTCAACCTGTTATAGCAGATGCAGGGCGGTTACTTCCGGTAAAAGTTAAACGAATAGAGAGCGTTGAAGATGAAAAAGAGTTACAACAATTGGTTCGGGACGCAAACGTTTCAAATGAAAAATTCTCTATTGCTGGGATGCAGCATACGCAAGGGGGCCATACATATTATCCAAATGGTACTGTTTTAGATATGAAAAGTTACAATAAAATAGTGGAGTTCAATCCAAAGCAAAAGAGAATAAGGGTGCAGAGCGGTGCAACGTGGAATGATATTCAAAAAGTAATTAATCCATATGGTCTTGCGATTCAAGTTATGCAATCACAAAATATCTTTACGATTGGTGGTTCATTAAGTGCAAATGTACACGGACGAGATATTCGGCATGATGCACTAATAGATACAGTTGATTCATTTCGATTATTAATGGCAGACGGCAATATTAAAAATGTAAGTCGAAATGAAAATGCGGAGTTATTCTCTCTTGTTATAGGTGGATACGGTCTATTTGGAGTCATTCTAGATGTGACATTAAAATTAACAGATGATGAATTATATCAAATACGAACTAAAACTATAGATTATCATGATTATACTTCTTATTTTAAGAAACATGTTGAAGGTGATGAAGGCGTGCGTATGCATTTAGCGCGTATTTCTGTCGCACCTAATTCATTTTTACGGGAGATGTATGTGACAAATTACGTTCTTGCTACAAATCAAGAAAAGCGAGAGCAATATAGTACTTTAAAAGAAGAAACAAATGTTGCTCTGCCAAAGTTTTTTCTTGGGTTATCTAGGTACAGTGATTGGGGAAAAACAATGTTTTGGAATATCCAAAAGAAGTATTTTGAACGTACAGATGGATCTCATGAAACTCGTAATAACGTCATGAGATCAGATAGTGCATTTATGGAATATGAAAATGCGAATCAAACAGAAATTTTACAAGAGTACTTTATTCCAGTTGATCGCTTTTCTCCTTATATAGATGACCTGAGAAACGTACTAAATCAAGAAGAACTGAATCTACTAAATATCACCATTCGATATGTGACAAAAAATGAAAATGCGGTTTTATCCTATGCGAAAGAGGATATGTTTGCTCTTGTCTTTCTTATCAATCAAGGACGTTCTGAAGAAGAGATAGAAAAAACAAAAAAAGTGATTCAGAAGATGATAAACGTTACTTTACAACATGATGGAAGCTACTATTTGCCGTATTATCATTATCCAGATAAACAGCAGTTTCAAAATGCTTACTCTCGTTCAGATGAGTTTTTTCAAAAAAAGAGGGAGTATGACCCGCAAGAACGGTTTGTTAATTTATTTTATAAGGAGTATGGTCAATGACATATACAAGATTTGTAGTTTCACAAAGTCTCATTATGATGGCAGGAAGTATGGTATTTCCTTTTTATGTATTATTACTAAGAAACGTAGGAAACAGCTTTTCACAATTTGGCTGGGCATATGGTTTGTTTGCATTAACATCAGCGCTTGCCTATCCTCTAATCGGTAAAATTTCTGATCGGTTTGGTGATAAAAAACTGTTAATCATATATTCATGGTCAATGGCTATTTTAATGTTATGTTTTCCAATCGCTACAGAAGTTTGGCATGTATATATTTTGCAAATTTTAATGGGATTGTTAGGGGCTATGCAGAAAAATGCAGAAAAAACATCACTAGCACGAAAAGTAGAACGTCAAGAAGCTGGGTATGAAATTGGAAAATATCACGTTTGGACATCTTTAGGGGCAGCAATCGCTATTATTTTAACAGGGTATTTAGTTGATTTTTTAACGATTGGAACGATTTTTTATGTCGCTTCTACACTATATATGATAAGTGGTATTGTACTTTGCAGGACAAACAACGAAACCACGTATAACCGATAACAATTGTTATCGGTTATACGTGGTTTGCGAACGTTTAATTCACATTTAAATGCTGTAAAAACAACGTAGCTGATACGTAGCGCTTCGCTAATCTTTGTACATAAGCAGTATGAACAGATAAGGTTGCGATTACAATGGCATTGCGAATAGCTTCGCGTTGTTCATTGTTTATATGTTCAATTTTAGCTGCCAACTGATCGGCATTTTCTTTAATTGTTTGTTCAATTGTATAAATCGTATTCGTTGAAGTGAATTGAATGAAACCTCGTTGATTCAATTTTTCAAATAGAGAAGAGTAAAAAACATATAATTGAATCGGATTAATTAAATCATCAGTACGATCTGCTGGGTCATTTACGATAAGTTTTAACAACTTTCGAATGGAGTCAAAATCGAGCGCTGTTTTTAAATCTTCTACAATAAATAATAAGGCGGCTTGTTCAATTGAATATTTTTTTCCTTTTTGCGGAGAACCAATCATTTCTTTTATATCACGTTTCACCCAATTTTGCAGTGCCGTAATAGTAAAGTTAGTATTTTCAATTTGATTCCCAAGCGCTACAATTTCATTTAAAGAGAATCCAATATCCGTTTCTTCTATTTTAATCAACTTTTCAAAAATAGGTGCTAGTGCTGTTGTAATAATAGCTGTAAAACTTTGACCGCTCTCAATATCTTTTTTATGTGACTTTGCCCAGGCTTCTTGTAAAATTGCAAGAGGCTTTTTTGTATCCCATCCTCTAAGAGAGAGAAGGAGCATCGCCATTTCGTTTCGTGTGAGATGAAATGTTTCCATCTTTTCACCTCCAATAATATAAAAGTTCTTATGAACTTATATTATGCATTGTTCTATATAAAGTCAATTGTATTTTCATGATTTCTGCCGTAGTCGAAGAAGTTAATAATCTTAAGAAATAATTCTTGATTATTCTTAAGAAAGTTCATATAATAGGTTCATAAGAACTTTTTGATTCGCTTTAAAAATCATCTATCTTTTTCATCATTTAAGAGAAAGATAGAGATGATATATATTTATTATAGAAGGGGAATGAATTGAAAATGTTAAAAAAAGTGATTACAATATTGACAGCATTTATGTTTGTCTTCGCTGCAGGTAGTTTCGTTTCAGTAGATAGCGCTTATGCAAAAGGCTACAAATCTGGTAAAAAATCATTTACTCCAAGTTCAGGTCAAACACAAAAATCAAAAGTAGATTTGAATAAAAAAGATTCGAATGTTAATGCAAATAAAACAACAGATTCAAAAACAAAAGCAACAAATACAGCACCAAAAAGTAATAAAGGAAGCTTTATGAAAGGTCTTTTACTTGGTGGTCTTGGCGGTTTGTTAATGGGAAGTTTATTTGCTAACATGGGAGCGCTTGGCTCTGTATTAGCATTTATGGTGAATATGCTAGTAATGGCTGGTATAGTAATGCTAGCGGTTCGCGCATTCAAATATTTTAAAAATCAACGTAAGAAACAGGTGGAAGAGGCTGCATGGAAACGATAAAAATCTCTGAACAAGAGCTGATCAATGCACTTTGTGTATATATTGCACAAAAACGTCAAGTTACTCCGGAACAAGTCTTGGTGGAATTGATGTACGATGACGATTACGGTTTCTCAGCTGAAGTAGAAGTAAACGGTCGTCAGCAAATTTTAATTCAAGCAAATTTAATCGAGGCCCTTCGTTTATGGCTTGATATGGAATATAACATTGATCCATTTGCTGCAAGATTACAGCTTGAGTTACATGATGAAGAAGGTATTATCGCATTTGCGAATATAAATAAATCATATGAGTAATAAAAAAACAGCTGTTGAGATGTAACAATCTCAGCAGCTGTTTTTTATGTTTGTAAAAGAGTATAAAGGTTGCATTGATTAAGGGTGCTTTGATAAGGAGCTCTTAAAAGTATGTGGCGTTGCAGCAGCATTTGCTGGCGGAGTTGCGATGAGTCAAGCTGTTACACTTGTGCAGCAATGCATGGAAGAATAGCGTTAACAAACATGTTAATCAAACACCTTCATCAAGAAGGTGTTTGATTACTATCTATAGATTGAATAAAGGTATCTACTATTTTATTAAAACGGTCCGCTTCTTCTAAAAATGGACAATGGCAGCTATCTTCAAAAGTGATAAGCTGAGAGTCTTGAAGATGCTTGTGTAAATGTTCGCCTGCTGCAACAGGAATGAGCTTCTCTTCTCTGCCGAAACAAAGTAAAGTAGGGATGATAATTTGATCTAGGTAGTCTCGATAATCCACAACAGACTGGTCGAACAAAATAGCACTTGCGATAGACTCTGGGATAGTTGTCACTTCTTTTAATATCCACTCAAAATCATCTTCAGAAAGAGGGTTTTTGAACATTAATGATATAAATTCTTTTAGGAAGTCGACTCGATTCATTTGTATTTCTCGCATAATATGAATAAGGGCCGGAAAATCAAAAGCTCCAATTGGGAAGTCAACCCATTTAAAATCAGAAGCGAGTTCATCTACGATAACAGAAGCTTTCACGTTACTTTCACCAAATTGTTTTAAATATTCCCAAACAACAAATGCCCCCATAGACCAGCCAACTAATACAACCTTCTCAAGAGATAATTTTTCGATAAAAGCGTGTAAATCACGAGCATAGTTTGCAATGGTATGCCCAGATTGAACGTGTGAAGAACGGCCATGACCTCGTAAATCCAGTGAAATCGCGCGGTAATTTTCACTAAAATACGGTAGTTGTTTATGAAAAAAGCGGCTGCTCATCCAAACCCCATGTACGAATATAATTGGGGTTCCTTGTCCTTGATCTTCATAATATATATTTACGTCATTATCAAGTTTTATATAAGACATGCAAATAAACCTCCTTTTCACAGAAAAAATAAGTTTATATATTCGAAAATATGCTTTATTGCGACTATGTATTCAAAACTTCTTATAAAGTGAAACTTTAATCAGTGGGGGTTTTCTTCATCCCCCACTGATTATCAGCCCTCACCAATCGGGCTTTTACGGGCAGTTTATCTCCCACCTAACTTCTTAAGAAAAGCGGAAGCGGCTCGCTCAGAATCGCAGGACGCCCACGCCCCTGACAGAGAGGCGCTTTTTGCCTTGTCCGAGGGGGCGAAACGACCGGAGATTCTAGCCGCTGGAGCTGGACAATGTTTTCGCCGAATTTTGAGGTGGGAGTATTACTGCCCACGAATAGCGGGATAAAATCCAATACTATCTTTCATATGGGACATTTTTAAACGGAGCATCGGTACAAAGTCTCTATTTTTCACGTAAATCTAAAAGAAACTTTGATTATTTCTAAAAAAATTCGCCTAAAATATTGTCATATCCTGTTCTTTAAGATATCCTTTTGTAGAGAGGTGAAATCATGGAAAAAGTACTTATTTTCGGGCATAAAAACCCAGATACAGATGCAATTTGTTCTGCAATTGCATATGCAGAGCTAAAAAAAGAATTAGGAATGAACGCTGAGCCTGTTCGTTTAGGCGAAATCAGCGGTGAAACACAATTTGCTTTAAATTATTTTAAAGTAGAAGGACCACGTTTTGTTGAGACAGTAGCAAACGAAGTGGGCCATGTTATTTTAGTTGACCATAACGAGCGTCAACAAAGTGCGAATGATATCGAATCTGTTCGTGTATTGGAAGTAATCGATCACCATCGTATTGCTAACTTTGAAACGAGCGATCCTTTATACTACCGTTGTGAGCCTGTTGGTTGTACAGCTACAATTTTAAATAAAATGTACAAAGAAAACGGCGTTGCAATTCGTAAAGAAGTTGCAGGATTAATGTTATCTGCAATCATTTCCGATTCGTTACTATTTAAATCTCCAACTTGCACAGACCAAGACGTAGCAGCAGCTCGTGAATTAGCTGAAATCGCTGGTGTAGATGCTGAAAGCTACGGCTTAGACATGTTAAAAGCAGGTGCAGATTTAAGCGGTAAAACAATGGAACAATTAATTTCCCTTGATGCAAAAGAGTTCCAAATGGGAGATGCAAAAGTTGAAATCGCACAAGTAAACGCTGTTGATACAAATGACGTTCTTGTACACCAAGCAGAATTAGAAAAAGTAATCTCTGCAGTAGTAGAAGAAAAAGGTTTAGACCTATTCTTATTCGTTGTAACAGACATTTTAACAAACGACTCTGTGGGCCTTGCAATCGGTAAAGCAGCACAAGTTGTTGAGAAAGCATACAACGTAACGTTAGAAAACAATACAGCTACTTTAAAAGGTGTTGTATCTCGTAAAAAACAAATTGTTCCTGTATTAACAGAAACGTTCCAAGCTCTATAAGAGTGACTTTGGATGTAAAAGGACAAGCAGATATATAGTCTGCTTGTTCTTTTTTGTTTTTAGGAAAGATAAAACTTCGAATATTAAGGTCAGTTCTTATCATATTTCATTTAGGAAAAATAAAACTTGGATAGAAAGAAAAGTAAAAACTAACATTTTTATTTATGGATGAAAACTGGTATGATTTTTTTATGAAGTAGATGTTATGGGATTGAAATAGAAAAGAGGTAAGAACGTAACAATGAAAAGACTATGCATAATTCCATGTGGGAAAAAGAAGATTTGGGATACGTACCCTGATAAGGGAGCAACAGAAGCAAAGGATGTATACATTAGTCCATTCGGAAAAGCATGCCAAACATATGCTTCTCAATTTTTTACACACTGGGTTATTTTATCCGCGAAGCATGGATTTTTACTACCAACCGATATAGTGGAAGAAAACTATGATCTTGCTTTTCATTCGAAAAGTAGTGAGATTATTAATATAGAACAACTAAAAAAGCAGATGATGGATAAAGACTTGCTAGACTTTGATGAAATTGTGCTGCTTGCAGGAAAGAAGCATAAAAATGTAGTGACAAAGTTATATCCAGGAGAGTGCATTTCTTATCCATTAGAAGGCTGTAAAGGGATTGGATATATGTTACAGAGGCTGAAGAAGGCAGTTGAAAATCATAACGAGATTCAGGAACTGATTTATGAGGAAAAGTAATAATTCGTTATTGAAAAATAAAGGGGCATTTTCGATACCCCTTTATTTTATCATTCTAAATGTTAGTAATAGTTAATTACCTGCTCCATTAGATTTCTTATCTCTTTCACTGGTGGTTTTTTATCGTATACATCAATATGTGAAGAGTAATAATTTAAATTTCTAACAAGGCCTTTTCCGATTTTTTCCTTTAGGAAAGGGAATATTTGTCCAGTATAGTCTTCGAGAGATTTACAATAATATTTTTCATCCAAATAAATGCTATATTTACATGTTAGCTCTACAAGTGGGTTACCTTCAGAATCATATACATCTTTAGATTCAAAAACGTCTATTAGTGTAAATCTATCATTAAGATAAACTTTTTTCTTCTTCTCAGGCTTATTAGAAAGAATAAAAGCGATACCTATTGCGTTAATCAATATATTGCCTCCTATAAATATAAAGTAAAACTTCCATCAGTGGGGGCTTACTGCCTATTAGTCCAGTATAAAAAAAGATACTAATAAAATATATCGATATATGTTAAATGTAAAGAGGTAAGGTGGATTTAGAGAAGAATCTGTTAATTATGTTGGGTTATATACATGTAATCTGTTTTGAAAAGTTATGGTTATTACTTAAATCACAATGGAAATAATCATGTCAAATAGCAAATGATTATTTTGTTATTAGTCATTTTTTTATTAATTTTATTTCTAAAACCGGTTTTCTCTATCATATGAGTTGTAATAATTATTCGTAAGCATTAGAGAAGTAGAGAGTACAATGACTTTTGACTAATGGTATAATACGAATAGATGAAATACTAAGAAAAGCAGGTGAAACTTTTTTGTTTACAAAAGCAGAACAAATGTTATCTTCTTTTTTCGGATATACGTCATTTAGACGCGGCCAAGAGGAAACGATAAAAAATGTATTGGACGGTAAGGATACGGTTTGTATTATGCCAACTGGCGGCGGGAAATCTTTATGTTATCAAATTCCAGCATTAGTGTTAGAGGGAACAACATTAGTTATTTCTCCGCTCATTTCTCTCATGAAAGATCAAGTTGATACTTTAACCCAAAATGGTATTCCAGCTACATATATTAACAGTTCTATTTCAATTGCAGAAGCAAATCAGCGCATTCAGTTAGCGAAACAGGGGCATTATAAATTGTTATATATTGCCCCAGAGCGTCTTGATTCGATTGATTTCGTTGATCAACTCATTGATATGAAAATCCCGTTAATTGCAATTGATGAAGCCCACTGTATATCGCAATGGGGGCATGATTTTCGTCCGAGTTATTTACATATTCATCGTGTACTTGATTATCTTCCAGTTCAGCCAATTGTACTTGCATTGACAGCAACAGCAACGCCGCAAGTGCGACAAGATATTTGTGACACTTTAGGAATTGCAAAGCAGAATACAATAATGACGACATTTGAACGAGAAAATTTATCGTTTTCTGTAGTGAAGGGACAGGACCGCGACGCCTATTTATCAGGTTATATTCGTCAAAATAAAAAAGAAGCGGGAATTATTTATGCAGCGACGCGCAAAGTTGTTGATCAGCTGTATGAAAAATTGAATAAAGAAGACGTTTCTGTCGCACGTTATCATGCTGGTATGAATGATAACGACCGAAATGAACAGCAAGAACGTTTTTTACGGGACGAAGTAAATGTAATGATTGCGACATCTGCATTTGGTATGGGAATCGACAAATCAAACATTCGGTATGTGGTGCATTATCAGCTTCCAAAAAACATGGAAAGTTACTATCAAGAAGCAGGGCGTGCTGGTCGTGACGGATTAGATAGTGAATGTATCTTGTTATATTCACCGCAAGATGTACAAGTACAGAGATATTTAATTGATCAGTCAACTGGAGCATCGCGATTTTCTAATGAACTAGAAAAATTGCAACATATGACAGATTATTGCCATACTGAGAATTGCTTACAATCATTCATTCTACAATATTTTGGTGAAGAGCCAAAACAAGATTGTGGCCGCTGCGGCAATTGTACAGACGATCGAAATAGTGTCAATGTTACAAAAGAAGCACAAATGGTGCTGTCATGCATGATTCGAACAAATCAACGGTTCGGAAAACAAATGATTGCCCAAGTATTATCAGGATCAAAAAATAAAAAGGTGATGGAATTTAATTTTCACACGTTACCAACGTACGGATTGCTTTCAAATCAGAGTGTTAAAGAAATAAGTGAGTTCATTGAGTTTTTAATTTCAGAAGAACTTATTGCAGTTGAACATGGCACATATCCAACATTAAAAGTAACAGCAAAAGGAAAAGATGTTTTACTCGGGAACCAACTAATTTTTCGGAAAGAAAGAGTAGAAACAAAACAAATAGTGAAAGATCATCCACTATTTGAAGAGTTGCGTCATGTGCGTAAAGAAATCGCCCAAGGAGAAGGAGTGCCGCCATTTGTTATTTTCTCTGATCAAACATTGAAAGATATGTGTGCAAAATTGCCGAAAACACGAGAGGAAATGCTAGGAGTAAAGGGAATTGGTGAACATAAGCTTGAAAAATACGGTAGTATATTTTTACAAGTTGTCACAAACTTCCTCGAACAGCATCCCGATATAGAAGCGATGATAACGACCGAAGTTATAACAGAACGAAAGCAGTCAAAAAAGACAATGAAAAATTCTCATCATGCTACATATGAAATGTATAAGCAAGGGAAAGAACTTTCTCAAATTGCTGAATCACGTGAGTTGTCTATGCAAACGGTAGAAAATCATTTAATTCGTTGTTTTGAAGAAGGAATGGAAGTAGATTGGCCAGGTTTTGTTCCGAAAGAATATGAATCTATGATCAGAGCTGCAATTGAGAAAGCTGAAGGTGGATTGAAAGCTATAAAAGAACAACTTCCTGATCATATAAGTTACTTTATGATTCGTGCTTATTTTCAAATGAAGAAATAGTAGTGTGATAGTAGGGGGGTATATAAATACAAATTAAAAAATCGATATAAAAACCCTCTTTCTTTTTAGGCGGACGAGAGCATCTGGCCATGCTTAGAAGCGGTCACGTCCTTGGAAACAATATAAGAAAGCAAGTAGTGATCATGTTGTATTCTGCCTTATAGGTCGGAAAATTAAAATGGTTTTATATAGAATCAATATTTGTTTTATGTGTATTCTAATGTATCATGATTTTTCATATATAAAGGAATGAGAGGAATTTGAAAGGGGAATAAGGTATGAATAAACTACTATTTAAACAATTTAAGATGACAAGAAGTTATTTTATTAAAAACGTAGAATCACTTTCGAAGGAAATAGTAAATGTGCAGCCAGATGGTTTTAACAACACGATCAAATGGCATATTGGCCATGTATTAACGGTTGCTGAACAGTTTATGCTTGGCTTTCCGCATAAAACAACCCATCTTCCCGCAAATTATATCGAATTATTTGGAAACGGTACAAAACCGGCTGACTGGAAAAATGATGTACCTACCATGGATAAACTCATTATAGAGTTGAAAGATCAATTAGCTCGTCTTCAACAAATTCCTGCCGAAAGGTTAAATGAAACACTGGAAAAACCATTTATGGGACTTGAAACCTTTGGAGAATTAGCAGGTCTCACGTTAATGCATGAAGCAAATCACTTAGGACAAATTCAAGCGATGAAGCGCATTATTGAACATACAGGAGTAAAGAATTAGTAAACTCCTGAAAATAACGTAGCTCCTTGAAAATTTAAGATTCCCGATTTCTTATACAGTCTTTGATGCAGACAACCAAGTAATTGGCACATACAATGCTAATTCACCTTATGGACGCGTATTCAAAGTACAAAAAAACGGTAATATTTTTGTACAATTTCAAGCAATAGTGAATTCTTCATTTACGAAGAGAATGAATGTTACAACTAAATTCGCGCTTTCTAAATGTAATTAATGATAAGGAATTGTTTATGTTATATACACAATGGAATAAAAAAAGGCGTATCCTGGTTAGAGTAACGGGTTCAGTTTTGAAGTACAAAATTATATTTAGAAGATAAATTCACAATAAAATTAGAAACCGAATTGACCTGTAAAATCACATTATAATTAGCATATGAAAACGCCCAGAGTTAAAAAAACTCTGAGCGTCTTTTATTGTCTTATTCAATTAAAGTACCCTTTAGCTTAATTAAAATTAAAGACCAAATTCAAACAAAGTTCTAAACATATTGATTTTACACAATTCATTCTTAAAAAAGAGAGTTAACTCTACTTGGAGCAACACACTTTATAATTGTAATGGTTTATAAGCCAATGCTTTGTCTATAATTTCTCTGGCGGTTAATTCTTCATCACTCCAGAAAATATAATCACTTATTTTAGGGTCAACAACAGACGATTCAACCATGTCCAACCAAATTGTCAGCTCCCATTCTTCTCCTTCCCCATCCATAAGTTTTTGAACCAAGGTAACTAACTCGTCTTTATTTAACTCACCTAACTTTATAGTTTTATGGTTAATAGCTCTTTTTACAATGTATTCTGCACCGTAGTCAGCAAAAAATAATTCTTTTGCATATGGATAGGGAACACTATTTTCAAATACAGTAAGTTTATGTTCAAAATCTTTCCCAAAATCTTGTAGCTCTTGAATTTCTAAAACTAATTTTAATAGTTTCTTTTCGTCCAATTCCTCACTCCCTTTGTTCAAGATAACTGCCTCATTAATCTAAGTACATTTCTTCTCAATTTCCACATTCGTTTTAACATAAAATTACAATTACCCTATTGATTTATCAAAATTAACGTTATCTTTTCTGGTTTCTATCCGATTTCCACTTCTTGTAAAAATAAACTAATTGAAAAAGTAATATAACAATAGAAACAAAAGTAATTAGTAAAAAATTAGATAATTCTAATTCTATAGAGGATAATATAAATAAAGCTACAACCACTAAAGGAATTGACCAAATAGTATTATAAAAGTGCTTTTTGTAAATTGAATTATCATACGTATTATTAGTCATAAAAGAATCCCCCAATATTTTTAAATTATGAGTAAATTTATTTTAGAGATTTATACTTTTTCTTATTATAAAATAGTGTGGTGTATACCCTGTAAGGAGAAAACATTAATTTCTAACTAAATGATGCTATATATTCTTGCAAACAACACCTAAAATTAAACATAAATACAAAAAATAGGAATTTATATAGATATATTATCATATAATTCTTCCTTACGTCTAAAACTTTTAAGTATTCAAATATCGTGAGTATCTATTAGATTTAATTTATTATGACAGGAATTGTCCCATAAAATGATTAAGGTGTTGGATAATGTGGATTTTGTTTTATCCCGCATTAACGGGCAGTAATACTCCCACCTCAAAATTCAGCGAAAGCATTGTCCAGCTCTAGCGGCTAGAATCTTCGGCCGTTTCGCCCCCTCGGACGAGGCAAAAAAGGGGCTCCAACGTCCTGCGATTCTGAACGAGCTGCTTCCGCTTTTCTTAAGAAGTTAGGCGGGAGATAAACTGCCCGTAAAAGCCCGATTGGTGAGGGCTGATAATCAGTGGGGGATGAAGAAAACCCCCACTGATTAAAGTTTCACTTTATTATCTTGATAACGATAGGGTCCTGCTGATCGAATGACATAAAACCTAAGTTCAAACATTTTCTGAAAAGCTAGAGCTAATTTTTCTTGCCATCCCATAACTATCAAGTTTATAGGAAGGTATTCAAGCTAATATTTCGAGGCATTTCCATAACGAAAATTTTGTTTCCATTTTGATGGAGGAATGCTTACTTTTACCGTTTAAGGGACCTTCTATTTTTTTAGTTGATGGGCATGTAAGGTGATCATTAAAAGAACAATTTCCTTCATCAGCATGGATTAAGGAGTTAATATGAATTTTTTAGAAAATCCCCTCTAAACCCTTGACTTATAAGCTTTATTTTTAATACAATTAAACTTCGACTGAAAATTCCAACGAATGGGAGGGGATTCCAAAAATGAAAGGCATTTATGAGCTAGAGCTAGAGAAATTAAATCATACGCTTTCACAAATTAATCACCAATTGAAGAAGTTAGAGAGTATTCCGGTTTATCATGGGGAAAATTTTACAGAACAAGTGCTTGAAACGATGCGAGAATCTAGTCGTCAAAGACTTCGCATTGCCAGTGAAGAACCTTATTTTGGACGATTAGATTTTCAAGAAGAGGGACACGCGCAGCCAGCACCTGTTTATATTGGTAAAGTTGGTGCTTCTGATGAAGAAACGCAGCAACCGATCGTTGTTGATTGGCGGGCACCTGTTGCCAGTATGTTTTATTCATTTACAGGAGGAGAAGATGCAGCTTTTTATGATTCTCCAGAAGGAATCGTTGAAGGAATTGTTCATTTAAAACGAAACATTGCTATTCGGAAGCAAACACTCGAACGAGTTGTAGATACATATGTAAGGGGAAATGAGGATCTATCATTAGCAGATGATTTTCTTCTCTATCGTTTAGGTGAAAATAAAGATAACAAGTTAAAAGATATTGTTTCAACGATCCAAGCAGAACAAAATGATATTATCCGTGCTGAGAAGAATGTTCCTCTGATTATTCAAGGTGTTGCAGGGAGTGGAAAAACAACGATTGCTTTGCATCGTCTTGCTTTTTTAATTTATCAATATCATGAGCAGCTCAAGGCTGAGAAAATGATCGTTTTTGCACCAAACAGTATATTTCTCGATTATATTTCCAGTGTGTTACCAGAGCTTGGCGTTGGGGATATTCATCAAACTACGTTTCAAGACTGGGCATTACATACTTTAGAGAATACTGTTTTTGCAAAAAATACGGATACACAACTACAACAAGCATTCTCCATTCATAAAAATAAAGATGATATCATGGCTGGTAAATTAAAAGGCTCGATCGAGTTTCAACAATTTATAAAGAAAAGTCTGTCTGACTATGAGAAAAGTATAGTACTAACGAAAGATTTTGAACCTTGGGATGGTTCGCTTTTACAAGGAAAGGTAATTCAGCAATGGTTTGAAACAGAATATAAACAATATCCAGTTGGAAGACGAAGAGAGCGAATCGTAGCACGCATGAAGCGTTGGATTGAAATGGAACTCAAGATAGTTTCTGATACAAATAAAAAGAAACAACTAAAAAAACAAGCGACGCAAAGGCTGAATAGTTATTTAAAAAGTTGGCCAAAGTTGACTGCACTATCCTACTACAGTAATTTAATGAAACAAGATGACATTTGCAGTGTGTTGCCAACCGGGCTTGTAAAAGAAACAGCAAAAAACTGCCGAAAAAAAGAAGTGGCGCTAGAAGATTTAGCACCGCTCATTTATATCCATCACTATCTAGAAGGTATAAAGATTGGGCAAAAATTTCATCATGTTGTAATTGATGAAGCGCAAGATTTCTCACCATTTCAACTTTCTATTTTAAAGGAAATAACACTTGGAAATTCTTTCACTATTTTAGGTGATTTATCACAAGCTATTCATGAGTATCAAGGTATTGATGATTGGAAACAGTTTCAAGATGTATTTGATCACAATGCGCAGTACTTCGAATTAACGAGAAGTTATCGCTCAACAAAAGAGATTATTTATTTTGCAAATGAAGTGATTCAAACAGCAAATATTCCAGTAGGACTTGCTAATCCTGTGTTTCGTAGCGGTGAAAGTGTAAAAGTTGTCTCAACAAATGATCAATTGCAATCGATTTTATCGACTGTAAAGACTATGCAAGAACAAAATGTAAAAACGATTGCGATTATCGGACGTACAGAGGAAGAATGCCGTGAGATATATGGAAAACTTATAGAAGCTGGTATTTCAACAAATATAATAGAAGCGAATCAAAGCAAATATGAAGGCGGTATTTCAGTCGTTCCTGTTTATTTAGCGAAAGGATTAGAATTCGACGCAGTACTGCTTATGGATGTAGATGCAGCTCATTATCAACAAACAAAGCAAGATGCCAAATTGTTATATGTCGGTTGTACTCGCTCCCTACATGATTTATGGATTTTTTATTCGGGGACATGTTCTCCTTTAATTCAACAAATTCCAAAAGAACTGTATGAAGAAAGGATCGATGATTAATTAAGAGGGAAATGAAATTAAAAAGCTATAGCTCTGAAAGTACGTTATGTTTAATGGTACTTTTAGGGTTATAGCTATTTTTCATAAGTTTTTCGTTTCGACAACAACATGAATAATAAGTTTACTCAACCGGTCTTGGTCCAGCGTCCATCCCTGATGTCTCTACTGTTAAAATAGGACGAACTGTCATATCTGTATTTACGTATACTTGACATGATAGACGTAAGTGATCTTCTACACCTTTTTCCGCACATACAAATTTTTCAATATTATTAGGTTCACAAAAATCACCCTCTAAAATTTCCACACGGCAAGTTGTACATTTTACTTTTCCACCACAGCGATGAAGAATGTTCACGCCATTATCTTCAAGTGCCAATACTAATTTTGTTCCTGCCGCCACTTCAAAAGTTCCTTTTCCTGAAACAGTTATTTTTGGCATTTTATACTCTCCTTCGATAGAATATGAATAACATAATTATCACCGTGCTCTGTCAAAGGTAAACATAAGAGTAGCAATCTAAATAAAATGTATTATAAAAAATTCATAACTCCCGTAACTTTTTTCTTTATTGAATCGTTTATTAAATAAGCGCGCTTAAAAGGAGTGATCACTTTGAATATGGAAGGAAAGATGATTTCACAATCTAATGTAGAAATGCAACAATTAAATAGATCTATCATTATTAAACATTATGCGGAACTGAAGCGTTATTGTACATTTTTAACAAAAAGTACATGGGACGGAGAAGATTTGGCGCAAGAAACGATATGTAAAGTATTAAAAAAATATATGAATGCAGAATGGAACCAAAGTATTTGTTTAACGTTGCTGTACAAAGTAGCTCGTAATCAATGGCTGGATCAAATGCGGACAAAAGCATTTGAAAAAGAAGGTAATAAAGAAGCGTCTTATGAACCACATGAAAACGTCGCTGAATTATATGATTTAATCGAAAGGATGCTATCTTGCTTAAATGAAATGCAAACTGTAATTTTTTTATTAAAGGATGTGTTTGAATATAGCTTAGCTGATATTGCAACTATTACATCTATGTCAGAAGGAGCAGTGAAAGCATCCTTGTTTCGAACACGTAACAAACTGAAAACGATAAAAGAAGAGGAACGTTTTGTAACTTCAAAAGAAATGGAAGAAGATATGGAAATACTCGTAAAATCAATTCAACAACAAAGACCAGAATTATTAGTAAAACTCATACCAACACTGCAATTTTCAAAAATCTCACAACAACAACCATTACTTTTATTACACAAAAGATCTTCATACAACTGTTTCTCTTATGCTGCTTAAACTAAAATAATGGAGGGATTTTTCATGAATGTAATTCCTTATGTAATAGAACAAACGAAACTTGGCGAACGTTCGTATGATATTTATTCTCGGTTACTAAAAGATAGAATTATTATGATTGGGCAAGAGATTAATGATCAAGTTGCCAGTAGTGTTGTGGCCCAATTATTATTCTTATCAGCAGAAGATGCCAATAAAGATATATCTATTTATATTAACAGTCCCGGAGGTTCAACTTCTGCAGGTTTTGCTATTTTAGATACGATGAATTATATCAAACCGGATGTACAAACCATTTGCATTGGTTTAGCCGCTTCATTCGGAGCATTATTGTTATTATCGGGAGCAGAAGGGAAACGCTTCGCTTTACCAAATAGTGAAATTATGATTCATCAGCCGCTCGGCGGAACGCAAGGGCAAGCGACTGAAATTGAGATTTCAGCAAGACGGATTTTGAAATTAAAAGAACATATCAATCAAATTATTGCCAATAAAACAGGGCAGCCAGTTGAGAAAGTAGCAAAAGATACAGAACGGGATTACTTTATGAGCGCAGAAGAGGCGAAAACATATGGCATTGTAGATGGGATTATCGGTTAAAACTGAAAAGAGGTTATTGAACCATATCGTTCAATGACCTCTCATGCTGTTGAAAAACAATCTAGTCAATATTTTGAATAAGTTTCACCTTATATAAAGAGTAGAAAGAATCAACTAAACATTGCTATTGTACAATGCTTGGTTGATTTTTTTATGTTGGAAAAGATGTAAGTGCTTCTAACCAGTAGGTCACTAATTTTGAATTCCAGCGGTCTTCATGATAAATCGCATAAATATGCCGTTGTAATTCGAAATCGGGAATGGGCAAATAACAGAGTTCATTTCTTTCTACTTCTTGTTCAATGGCCAGTTTCGAAATAAATGCAATTCCATTTCCGTATTTTAAGATTTGTTTCATTGTTTCAAGTGAATCGAGTTCAATTTCAGATTGAAACACGATATTATGTTCTGTCATCCACTGTGTGAGTAGACGTCTTGTTGTAGATGACTGACGATGAAGTAAAATTTGTTCTTTCGAAATGTCTTGCAGTGATATGCTCAATTTTTTTGTGAATACATGATTGGGAGAAAAAGCAAGTACAAGCGCATCTTCTAATATAACTGTTTGTTTTAATGTATCTTCTTCAAATGGTTCGGTTGAAAGAACACCAATATCAATTTCATGGTTCCGTAATAATGTACGGATCTCTGGGGCAGGTTTTACGATAAGTGATACGTTTACATTTGGAAACTCATGATGAAAGTGATAAAAAATTTGTGGCAGCACATATGTTGCTGGAACATAGCTTGCTCCAATTGTGAGAGAACCTCTATTAAACTCCGCAAATTCTGCAACTACACGTTTTGCTTCTTTCATAAGCGCATCTATTTTACAAGCATAATGATACAATGCTTCACCTGCTTCTGTTAAAAAATATCGACTTAATCTCACTTCAAATAAAGGGACTCCGAATTCCTTTTCTAAACTTTTTATATGAAATGAAATGGTCGGCTGCTTAACACCAAGTTTATCAGCTACGATAGTTAGTTTCTGATACTTTTTCACAAGTATAATAATTTTTAATTTTAAGTGATTCATTAAGCAGTCCCCCCCTTTTTTATTTTAACTATAGAAAAAATCTATAGAAATAAACAGTTGTTTATAGTTTTTTTAACTCAATCTTTACGAAGGATTAACATTGTATATAACCTTCTTAGCTAGAATGAAAGAAAGTTCCAAAAAGTGTAATTTATAGAATTGAAATTGTTTATTTGAACTTTCAATGTCATAAAGGTGGAATAAAAGGAGGATTGGGAAATGGATATTTGTATTCATGGATTAGAAAAAACATATGGAACAACTCCAGTATTGAAACCACTTGATATTGTAATGAAACATGGTCAATTCACAACATTACTTGGACCATCAGGATGTGGTAAGACAACACTGCTCAGAATGATTGCGGGACTGGAGGAACCAGATGGAGGAGAAATTTACTTTGGAGATAAATGTGTATATTCTTCTTTTCAAAAAGTAAAAATCTCTCCTCATAAACGAAGAATTGGTATGGTTTTTCAAGATTTTGCTTTATGGCCCCATATGACAGTATTTGAAAATGTCGCATTTGGCTTGCGAGCTTCCAAACAAACTGAACGCTTACAAGAAAACGTGATGGATGCGATTAAACGTGTTCGATTAGAAGGATTAGAAAAAAGATACCCTCATGAGTTATCGGGTGGACAACAACAACGGGTCGCTTTTGCAAGGGCGATTGTGACAAAACCCCATTTTATTTTATTCGATGAACCGCTAAGTGCTTTGGATGCAATTTTACGAGAGGAAATGAGATGGGAGCTCATGGACATTGTACAATCAATCGGATTAACGGCATTATATGTAACTCATGATCAGACGGAAGCGATGTCGATGTCCAATCAAGTTATCGTAATGAAACAGGGGGAAGTACTGCAAAAGGGAAGACCGGAAGAAATTTATGAACGACCTTCTCATGAATTCGTTGCTCAGTTTGTTGGGAAAACAAACTGGCTTGTAAAGAATAAACAAATGATTCGTCCAGAACATATTAGTTGGACGAAAAGCGATGTATGTCAATCATATTCAGGGCAAGTCAAACATGTTACATATCTTGGTGGACATTATGAAGTAAAAGTAGACATGGGGCATCTTGGGATATGGACTGCCTATCACAACACGAAGTTAAGTATCGGAAAAGCGGTGTCATTATATGTACCGTTAAATCGTATTCATACAATTGGAGGGGAAACACATGAAACAAGTCAGTTGGCATAAGTTTGTAGTCATATGCACATTACTCATTACCATTTTAATGACTGGATGTAACACGAAAACGAACAGTACCAATGCAAAAGGCAAGAAGAACAATGAAAAGAAAATTGTTGTGTATAGCGCAGGTCCAAAAGAATTGGCAGAAAAAATTCAAAAAGAATTCGAGAAAAAAACAGGAACAAAAGTAGAAATGTTTCAAGGAACAACTGGAAAGATTTTAGCGAGGATAGAAGCAGAAAAGAAGAAGCCAGTTGTTGATGTTGTTGTTTTAGCATCTTTACCAGCGATGGAAGGATTAAAAAAGGATGGACAAACAATGGCGTATAAAGATGCGAAACAAGTAAATCAACTTCGTCCAGAATGGTCTGATGAAAATGGACATTATTTTGGATATAGTGCCTCAGCACTAGGTATTGTTTATAATACAAAAAATGTAAAAATAGCGCCTGGTGATTGGACTGACGTAACGAAGAGTGAGTGGGAAGGAAAAGTAAATATCCCAGATCCAACTTTATCAGGTTCAGCGCTCGATTTTGTAACAGGTTATGTAAAAAAGAATGGAGAAGCTGGTTGGAATTTATTTGAACAAATTAAGAAAAACAAAGCTACAGTATCAGGTGCAAATCAAGAGGCATTAGACCCAGTTATAACAGGTGCAAAGGATATAGTCTTAGCTGGTGTAGATTATATGGTTTATAGTGCAAAAGAAAAAGGTGAACCAATAGACATTGTATATCCCAAAAGCGGAACAGTTATCAGCCCGCGTGTAGCTGGGATTATGAAAGATGCTAAAAATGTAGAATCTGCTAAGCAATTTATTGATTATTTATTGTCTGATGAAGCACAAAGGCTTGTTTCAGATGCTTATTTGTTACCGGGTAGAATAGATATGAAAGCTGGGAAACGACCAAATGCAGACGAAATTCCAACAATCCAAATTGATTGGAAAACAATCCAAAAAGAACAAGAAGAGGACAGTAAAAAATTCAAAAAAATGTTCCAGTAAGATGGTGATTGTATATGTTAAGTCGAATGATATCAGTTAAACAAATGGGAATGGCGATCGCGTTGCTACTTGTGACAATGTTAATTGTCATTCCAATTGTCCTTATCTTATTGTCTAGTGTATATGAAGATGGTGTATGGAATCTTTTGAAACCATTCGAAGTGATTGGTAGTGGTGGATTAGCAGAAGTCTTTATGAATTCTATGATTCTTGGTGTGCTTGTTGTGATGGGAGCAACACTATTTGCACTGCCACTTGCGTTTATTATGAGTAAAACGGAGATAGGAAAGTATCGTAAACTTGACATTATTTTTATGATTCCATTTATGACACCTCCTTATATTGGATCGATGGGTTGGATTTTGTTTATGCAACCTAATGGATACTTTGAGCAGTTCTTTCCATCTTTGAAAACAGTGTCAGCTTCCTTTTTTAGTTTAGGTGGTATGGTTCTCATTATGAGTTTGCACTTATTTCCATTCTTATACTTTATGTTAAAAAATACGTTACTTCAAATTGGCAGCAGTAAAGAGGAAGCTGCTGCTGTTCATGGGGGGAATTTTGCATATTGGTTAAGGAAGGTTGTCTTCCCATTACTGTTATCAAGTTATGCGATGGGAGCGCTCCTTATTTTTGTAAAAACGATTGCAGAATTTGGAACACCAGCAACCTTTGGGAAAAGGATCGGTTTTCACGTATTAACATCAGAGATTCATAAATTCATATCAAGCTGGCCTATTGATTTCGGAAGTGCGACAGCCTTATCTTCTTTATTATTAAGCGCTTGTATGGTGATTTGGTACATACAAAATGTGCTAAGTCAAAAGTATTCCTATTCAATGGTAAGCGGGAAAGGAGTAAGGTCCAAAACGTACGCTCTTTCTCGTACTTCTCGCATTTTAGCATGGGGATATGTTGTATGTTTACTCGTCATTGCAATCGGTATACCGTATTTTTCAATTTTGATTGCCTCTTTCTCCAAATTAAGAGGCGGGGGCTTACACTTTGATAATTTCTCCCTAGTTCATTATAAAGCATTATTTGCAAATGGATCTCCAGGAATGAAAGCGTTATGGAATAGTTTCATCTTTTCGTTTATAACAGCATTTATAGCAACAATTATCGGTGTGTTTTTAGCACTTATAATTCGAAAGGGAAAGAAAGTATCAGAAAAATTTATTGATATTTGCGGTATTTTACCCAATACAATTCCGAGTATTGTTATGGTTGTAGGGCTCATTTTATTTTGGAACGCACCATTTATGCCGCTTCCAATTTATAATACATCGTTTATGGTTATCGTTACATATGTTGTACTCTTTTTGCCATATACGGTGCAATATGTGAAAGCTTCATTAGGACAAATTGATGATTCGCTTCTATATGCTGGAAATATATTTTCTGGAAGTCCATTCTATATATTTCGGAAGATTATCATGCCACTTATTGTTCCGGGTATTCTTGCTGGGTGGGCCATGACATTTATTATTTCGATACGAGAATTGGTCGCATCACTTCTTGTAGTACCACCATCTGTGGAAACATCAGCAACATTTATTTTTGCCCAGTTTGAACAAGGTAATGTTTCGGTAGGCATGGCTATGGCTGTCGCTTCAGTAGGGCTAACTACACTTTGTTTGTTACTTCTTCAATATTTACAAGAAAAAAAGAAAGGGATAAGTTCATGAGAGTGAAAGTGTGGGGAGGAGCTGGAGAATATGGACGGTCCTGCTACTTTATAGAGAATAAAGCGGAAACGATTCTGTTTGATTGTGGCATTCATCGCTCTTGTACAGATTGTTATCCCAAAATAGAAAAAGAACCCATCCCATTTTTACAAGCAGTTTTCATATCCCATATTCACGAAGATCATACAATGGGGCTTCCGCTTTTAGCTAAATATGGATATAAGAAAAAAATTTGGATCACTAGTTATACACTGCAGCAGATCCCATTATATTTTGAAAAATGGAAAAGCTACAATAAAGAAAAAGGAGAAGACTTACCATATAATCAATATGATATAGAAAATTTAGATTATATATGTATTGATCAAATGAGTCACCCAAATGAGTGGATTGATGTTACATCTAGCTTACGTTTTCAATGGGGATATAGTGGGCATGTGTTAGGGGCTGTGTGGTTTTTAGTGGATATGAACGGAGCGTATGTTTTTTATTCTGGAGACTATACACCAGAATCATGTTTATTACGAGCTGATTTACCTACGAATTTAAAAAAATCTATAAAATTAGCGATTCTGGACGCTGGATATCATACAGATTGTACGTCTCAGAAGGAACGAATTTTCCAGCTATTTGATGAAATAGACGAAACATTAAGAAAGAATGGTACAGTTTTATTACCCGTTCCTCCATTAGGCAGAGCTCAAGATTTATTAATGCTTTTACAAAAACGATATCATGAGATCCCTATACTCGTAGATAGCGAAATAAAAAATGGTTTAGAAAAAATGAAACAATATACAGAATGGCTAAAAGAAAATGTGTTTCCAAAAAAAGATACAGATGTACGAAATATATTCCTAATAAACGGAAGGATAACACTGCAAAAGAATAATTGTGCACAAATCATTCTTATACGGGATGCAAATATGCAAACAGATGATGCAAAGAATTTGTACAAACAATTAAAAACGGACAATCGTAATACCATTATTTTTACAGGGAACGTTGCAAAAGGAAGTTTCGCAGAAAAAATAAGAAATGGACGAGGACTTAATACTCAATATATTCCATATAAAGTTCACCAAGGTATAGAAGAAGTTAAGGAAATGCTTCAAAATATATCGCCCCAATATACTTTACTCGTTCATGCATCTAAAAACGATACTGATCAATTACAACAAAAATTAATGGAATGTGGATTTAAACACATATATTCGGCTACTTTAGCTGAAGAAATAAGTTTTAAATAATATAAGGAGGAGGATTTTGTGAAAAAACTTATTTGTATTTGTATCAGTTTCTTTTCTGTATATTTATATGGCATAAACGGAGTAGGAGCAGCAAGTGTAATGGAGCCGAATTTTGAAGTAAAGCTACTATTAAAATCGGAACAAGTAATAAACGATAAAGGAAAATTAAACAAATCTGTACTAGAATATTTTCAAGCTAGTTCAAGTTCGGAAAAGATAAATGTACAATTTTTAGATACGAATAAAAAAGATTTATATGATGCCGGGTGGACAGCAAGGATCCGGAAGAAAGAGTCAGAACAAGACTTCGAACTAACATATAAGAAAAGATATCCAATTCAAAATGATGATATTCAAGAGGCATTAGTACTAGCAAAAAAGGAAGGCTTTGACCAAAAATCTAATAACTATGAAGCGCAAATTGATTGGGGATTTGAAAAGAAAACATTAAGCATTTCTAATAAAAAAAGTCGTCAAGCAAAAGGGTATGGTCTGCTTCAGTTACCAGGGGAAAAGGAAGCAAGGAAAATGATAATTGATAAGCTTCCAGACAAAATGAATAATTGGCTATATAAAAATTGGGCTGAAAATATATTGAATCAATCTCATATTTTTGGACCTGTGTTAGTTGATCGATATCAAGGGAAATATAATAAATTGAATACAGATATAGAAGTTTGGCCGCTAGATCATACCGGAAATAAAGAAGAGGATTATATTGTTGAGGTCTCTTTTAAAGTTGATAATGAAAAAACAGCTAGGAAACAAAGGGAATTATTTATTCAAGCTTTGCAAAAGCAAGGCTGGTTGTTACCGAAGGATAGTTTGAAAACAGAACTTATTTTGAAAGGAAAATCTATGTAGATTTATTGATCATCGTGAAGGGGATAAAATGATCCTAGCAATGTTGTTGTAGATGGAATTATCAGTTAATATCAAAAAAGAGGTTGTTGAATATAACGCTCAATAACCTCTTTTTTTGGTTTATCACGTATTAACAGGCAGTAAAATTCCGTCGTTAGAAGTTTTGCTCTATAAACAATTGAATTTTCCTAATTAGTGGAATAGAATGAAAATATTATATATTCTTCGTTACTAATATATAAAATACATATTATTTAAGGGGTCTACAATGCACAGAAAAAGACTAAGAGATTTAGATATTCATATCGGAAAATTAAAACCAGGAACATGTAATGCAATTACAGATGTAGAAGGTGTAATCGTCGGTCATAAAACGATTTTAGATAAGGATGTTTGTTCCGGACTTACTGTTATTCTACCTAACAATGGAAATCTTGCTGGATCGCATTTTTCAGCTGGATTTTATTCTTTTAATGGAACGGGTGAATTCACAGGAAGTCATTGGATTGATGAAACAGGTACTTTAGTAACTCCGATTGTTTTTACTGGCAGCCATTTACTTGGGTTAGCACATCATTTTCTTTCGCGTGCTACAAGAAGAATCGAAAATTTAGAACCTTTCTCAAATGGAATAGTAGCAGAGACGTGGGATGGATGGTTAAGTGATTTAGAAAAAACATCCATGACATACGAAGATTTAGAAGAAGCAATCCTTCATGCTAAATCTGGCGTAATCGAAGAAGGAAATGTTGGCGGCGGTACAGGAATGATTTGTTTTGAATTTAAAGGTGGTATCGGTACTTCTTCTCGTATTATTGAATGTGAATCTGGGACTTACACAGTTGGCGCTCTTGTACAAACCAATTTTGGTAGAAGAGAAGATTTTATTATGAATCATAAACCTGTTGGCAGTATATTAAATGAAATGGAAGTACCATTACCGTGGAGTACCCCGGAAAATGCAGGTTCTCTTCTCGTTACAGTAGCAACGGATGCACCGTTATTACCTTCACAATGCGAAAGAATATCAAAAAGAGCATCGTTAGCAATGGCTAAATTAGGTGGTATCGGGGAAGAAGGTAGCGGAGATTTCTTCCTGACTTTTTCAACGGGGAGTTGCTATTCTTACGATAATGAAACACCTTATCCTATCAATATGTTTCCATCAGAACAGTTAGATTTTATTTTTGAAGCGGCGATTGAATCTGTTCAAGAAGCAATTGTTAATTCTATGTGTATGGCAGAAACGATAACTGGACAAAAAGGGAGAAAAGTACATGCCTTGCCGTTAGAGCGGTTAGTAGAAATCTTAAAATCTTAAATTGGCAATGTATTATCATCGACAAGGGGGACTTTATGTTTTATAGACGCAAGTTTTATATTGTAAAAAGTGAGTTTGTCGAGATTTTTAACGCGCATTTTAATGAAACCAATTTACCGAATCAACTGAAATACGGTTCACGGCTAGTAGGTCGATGGATGAAGGATAATGCTGATGATACCGTAGAAATTTTCGCTATATGGGAATATGACAGTTACGAGGATTATGTAACAATTGAATCCAAAGTTAGAAGTGACGAGGCTCATCTTAAACGTATTGAAGACTGGTACGAAAAAAATGGCGGGAGAGACCATGTGTTAAAGGAATATATACTAGAAATGAGAAACGAAGCCTTAGAATCAACTGTAAAGGGTAATGTGTAACATATGAACAAGTAGTACCTTTAGATGTATACGTTTTTCTATTTTAAAAATTGGAGGTGCATGTATGTTTTCTCATGATCAAAACTGTTTTATTTGTCAGAAACACGAAGGAAGGATATCCGTACCAGGCGATGCCATTTATGAAGATGACTTTGTCTATGTTGGACATGTTTATTGGGAAGAAGAGGAAACATATTTAGGCTATCTGATGATAGATACGAAAAGACACACACCGGGTTTAGCGGAAATGAGTGATAAAGAAGCGCAAGCATTCGGGCTCATTGTTAGCAGAGTAAGCCGTGCCTTAAAAGAATGCGAAGGTGCGGAACATATTTATGCATTTGTATCTGGAAATGGTGTATCGCATATGCATATGCATATTATTCCGCGATATCCGAACACTCCGAAAGAATTTTGGTCTCCAACAAAAATTGCAACTTGGCCAGGAGCGCCTCTAGGAAGAGAAAAAGAAATCGAACAATTATGCGAAAGGATCAAAATGTATTTGGTGAATGAATATGAATATAACGGATAAAGTTCTGCAGTTTTCATGGGTAGGGAATGAAGAGATGTGTATCGATCAAGTGAAAATTGGTCAATGCGGCGATGTAATCATCGGGAGATATGGCGGAAACAAAACCGCTGGTGCTAAAAAAAACGAAGACGGAGCATTAGTATGGGCACATAACGACTGGGAACTCGCTATGATTTTAGATGCTCATTATAGCGCGGAAAGTACAGCACTACTAGTAAAAACGATGCAAAATGAGTTTTTTAATTTAAAAGACTTGTTAGATGAACCGATAGAAACGGTATTTAAATCTGTGGAAAGACATATATTATCTATTTTTTCATCTGAATCATTTCAACAATCTTGTCAGCGGATAAAAGGAGAGACGGCATGTTTAATTTGTGTACGAAAAGCAAATTACCTCTGGTGGTTATCCGTTGGTGACTGTTTAGTATATCTTCTGCATGATGAATTACATAAATTAGGTCAGTACACTTTGAATCAACGAAACTTCTATGAATGGATTGGCTTTATCAATACATTTTCATTACCAGTTCCTTGTTATTCATCTGGAGTTCGAGAGTTGCGAACAGGGCATAATCGTATTGTAATGGTAACAGATGGTCTATTAGAATGCGGGGAACAATATTACGAAAAACCATTCAATTTATATACAGATCTCTATGCAGATAAAGAGAACATACAACTAGCTAATTGTATCGAAAAAGTATTACAGCATGTACATCAGCAGCATGGAAGAGATAGTGCGACGATTATAAGTTGGGATTATATAAATTCTTTACCATCTACTTATCCAAGCGATCAAATATTTCAAAAGTAAAGTTTAATACTTATAAAGAAGGGGAGTAACATGGATCTTGAAATAGCTTTTGAAGAATTTCCGATTTTGGAATCTACGAATTTAGTATTAAAGAAGATTGAAGATGTTCATTTACAGGACGTATATGCAATCTATAGTAACGATAAAGTATTTGAATACTGTGGAATTATCCCGAAACATAATTTGAAGACGGTAAGTAAAATGATTCAACACTTTGAGAGAGACTATAACAAACAAAGTAGAATTAAGTGGGGGATTTTTCAAAAGAATAATAGTGATACATTAGTTGGAATTATTGAAGCGATGGATTTTAATCGAAAGGTAAATATGGTCACAATCGGATACTTTTTAGCGGAAGAATACTGGGGGAAAGGGATTGCATCTGAAGCAGTTCATGCAGTTGTAAAGTTTTTATTCGAGGATGTCCATATAAATAGAATACAAGCTGAGGTTATGCTAGCAAATGACATATCAAAGAAGGTACTTTTAAAGAACGGATTCACAAAAGAAGGAGTATTAAGACAAGCTACTTTATGGTCTGGGAAGGGAATTGTTGATTTAGAAATATATAGTGTTCTTCAAGAAGATTATAAATGATATAAACAAATTTATAATACCTCGGCAAAACAAGTAAAAGATCTTCGTTAATGAAGATCTTTTTTTACATTAAATAACAACAATATAAAGTTTCACTTTATAAATTACCGTTTAATCTTGAACTTTCCACCTACATATCATATGAAGTCGCCCTTCTTTTAATTCTGCATGAAGAGACCCATTCATTTTTAGCATCAGAGTTTTCGCAATAGATAAACCTAATCCAGTCCCTTTTTCAGATCGGTGATGGTTGATCGTATAAAATCGGTCAAAAAGCAAAGGTATGTCTTGTTGACTTACATTTGCAACGTCATTACTAATCATGAATATGACTGATGAAGTTTCCCTTTTTAGGGTGATTGATATATTTCCACTAGCATGATTAAGTGCATTGTTAATAAGATTTTCCATGACACGTTTAATTGCCGATTCATCAGCCATTATTTGTATTTCCTCGCGCTGTATACAAATCGTTGGTTCCATTTTCTTCTTGTTAAATTGATCATAAAAACCAACTAAGAGCTCCCATGTTAAATGGTTCATTTTTACTAATTGAGGGCTTAAGTGATAATCATTAGAATCTATGAAAGACAGTTCGAAAAAATCATTTATTAAAGTTTGTAAACGTTTCGTTTTATTTTTTACAATAGCTAAATAATGTTCTCTTTCTTCCGTGGTAATTCCACGCAATTCTAAAAATTGAATATACCCTATAATGGACGTAAGTGGCGTTCTTAAATCATGGGATATGTTAGAGATAGCTTGTTTTAATTCATTTTCGGTACGTGCTTTATCAATGTTTGCTTGTGCTATATGTTCAATTAAATGATTGATTTCAAAAGCAAGTTCTTCAATATTCTTATCTATTAGTTGTATATCTAATTTATGGTTGCTTCTTTGATTAGCATAGTTTTTAAGTGTACTTGTCATACTCCGTAACTCTTTTTTTATTAAAAATAAACGTGTGAGAAAAATTACTGCCAGTATGATAGATAGAATCGTTATAAAAAGCATTATGAAAAGCAATTTTCCTCACCTACTACCTTAATTATTTTATCCCGCATTAACGTGCAGTAAGCCCCCCACTGATGGAAATTTCACTTTATTTCTTTCTTTTTGAAGGCTATACTTCCTAAAAGAAAAAATACGAGAGCCGTACCGATTGCAGTTAGGATAGATTTCATTATATTAATGCTTGAATTTCCTATTTCATACAGTTGGTAGAATACTGTATATTGATATAATTTGCTTACAATGGAAAAAGATTGTCCTAAAAGTAAACTACCAAAATAAACAAATAATATAACCCCTATTGAAATAATAATAGCTTTACCGCTCTCTTCCACTACAATTGCAACAAACAAGATAATGGAAGAAAATGCAATGAGTTGTAAAAGATATAAACAAACCGTTTTCATGATATAAATGAATATAGAATGGTCGGATACTTTCCAAAAACCAAATAGTATAGTAGAACCTACTGTAGCAATAGTTGGCCAAATGCAGCAAATAATAGTGATACCCAAGGCATAGGTAATGAATTTTGCAATAAATATTTGCATCCTGTTATTTCCACTTAAAGCAGTGTTCTTCATTACTCCTGTTGCATAATCATTAGAGATGAAAAAACCCGCCAACGTACTCATAATTAGTGTTAGAGAGAACGGATTCTGAAACAGTGTTATCATTAATATTTCTGATCCAGAAGTTTTAAGTGCGGGCCCCTTATCTGGTCCACCTATAAAAAGCCCCTTGCCAATGATAAGGTAGATGATTCCTTTTGAGGCCAAATACAATAAGGTTGTATAGCCGATCCCTCCTATAGAGAGTAAAACAATTAGTGTCCAAAATACCTTATTTCTTCTTAGTTTAAACAACTCTGCTTGGATTAAATTATTCACGATCCTCACCACCAATTAACTTTGTAAAGTAATTTTCTAATGTGTCACCCATTAGAGCAAATTGTTCAATGGTAAGGCCGTTCATTGATAAAACTTTAGATACTTTTGCTGAAGTATCTATATGTTCATACAACTTAATTGTATCATCTGGCATGACTTCAAAATTTGTTGTTTCAAGCTTTGATTCAATGATTACGGCAGCTTGCTGGGGGCTATCAACCTTAATATGAATATATTTTCTACACTTGTCGATCATTTCCCTGGATGATAGTTGTTCTAACAATTTCCCTTTGTGAATAATGCCATAATGAGTAGCTAATTGATGGAGCTCATTCAAAATGTGACTAGAAATTAAAATGGTTAGTCCTTTTTCTTTATTTAGTCTTTTTAGAAGTTCCCTAAGTTCAATAATACCAGTTGGATCTAATCCATTGGTTGGTTCATCTAAAATTAAAAACTCTGGCTCACCAAGTAAGGCTATAGCTAAACCTAGTCGTTGTTTCATACCTAAGGAAAAGTTTTTAGTCTTTTTCTTTCCAGTATGTTGGAGGCCAACCAATTCCAGTGTCTTCTTTATACACTCTTTTCCAGGAATGCCCTTTTGCAAGCGGTGTACCTCTAAATTTTGAAACGCAGTCATTTGTGGATAGAGGGCAGGAGATTCAATGATGGCTCCTACACGTTTTAGCGCTTTCGTCATTTCTTTCTGATCACTGATCCCAAATAATTCTACTGTTCCATTTGTGGGAAAGGAAAGCCCCGTTGCTAAACGAAGGAATGTTGATTTACCGGCGCCATTTTGTCCAATAAATCCATAAATTTCACCTTTTCTAACGGTAAGATTGACATCTTTAATGGCAAAATCCCCCTGATATTTTTTAGAAAGATTACGAGTCTTTAACACAAACTCATTCATAGCGTAATGTACCGCCTTTCTTATAGGATAATTCTAGTAGCCTTTCTTATAGGATAATTCTAGTATAGGGAGGAACACATAAGAAATAATAAAGAAATCCCTTAAGAAAGACTTAAGTTTTTTATGACAAAGACAGATGTATGTTTAAGTGAAAATCCAACTTTATTTCAATCGATATCCCATCCCCCAAATCGTTTCAATATATTCTCCATCTGGATTAGCCTCCAGTAGTTTCTTTCTTAAATGACTCAAATGAACATTAATCGCATTGTCATCCCCTAAAAATTCCTCTCCCCATACATTTTCAAATAGGTTCATTTTTGTAAAGACCTTTTTAGGATAGGACATGAGGAGTTCTAAAATGGCATATTCTTTAGCTGTTAAAGAGAGTAATGAATGATTAACATATACAGTCTTCGTATCCATGTCTAAATAAATATCTTTATATTGTAAACGGTTAGTGAACATAGGTTCTTTTAAACGATTGTATCTTCGTAAGTGTGAGTCAATTCTTGCAGAAACCTCTTCAATATCAAAAGGCTTAGTGATAAAATCGTCGGCTCCCCCTCGTAAAGCTGATATTTTTGTTTGTAGCTCTCCTTTAGCTGAAATAATAATTACAGGTGTTTGCTTTGTATCACTTATTTTTTCTAATATCCTTTCCCCATCCATACCTGGGAGCATTAAATCCAAGAGTATTAATTGCCAATCTTGTTTTTCAATATAAATAACTGCTTCAGTTCCGGAGAAAACAGGTTGGGGGGAATATCCATTTTTCCTAATAATATTGCATAGTAATTGATTAATCTCATTGTCATCTTCAACTACTAAAATATGTGTTTTTTTAGCCATACCTTCACCCCTTTAGTTGGTGGAATATCTTTTTATCTGCCCTTACATATCTAAAGATTCTCTCTTTCAACCTTTATCCCGCATTAACGGACAGTAAGACCCCCACCTCAAGATTGAGAGAGAAGCGAAGAAGATAGGTGGAGGATAACTGTCCGTAAAAGCCCAATTGGTTCAACTAATAATCAGTGGGGGATGAAGAACCCCCCACTGATTAAAGTTTCACTTTATAATATTGACTCTTTTTCCATTCGCTGAATAAACCTCTGCAACTATATATTGTCTCCTGGTAATCGTATCACTTAAATAAATAAATTTTCTTTCGCCACTCCTTTCACATCCGGATTTTCTTTTGCATATTCTTCACATACCTAACTTTGGATTTATAAAATATAACACCTAAGAAAATTCAGAAAAGTAAAAAATGCCCTCTTACAGATATACTACCGAAGAGGGTGTTTTTTATCAAACTTTATTTCAAAGCTACATGAAACAAACAGCAAACCCCAAAATAATCTTATCCTCAGGGCGTGAATTACATTTTATTCCATTAACTTAATAGCGATAATAATAAGAAACAATCATCATTTATTCTCCACGTTTGTAATAAAATGATACAAGAACATTCATGTTAACGGGAGGAAGAGGAATGCACCAAAATGATCGGAAAAAGAAAGGGAACGACCTTTCCAAAATAATTACGCATTCTCTTTTAGATGTAAAAAATGAATTAAAGAAAAAATGCGAAAACAAACAGCTTCCCGTTAAAACATGGAAGTTAACAGAAGAAGAAACAATGCTAATTCATAAAATTAAAGAACAAACAAGTGGGCACAACAAAAATAACGTGACGCGAACGCACGCTTATTATCGTTTTTACCTTCGATGCCCAGAAATACAATGGGCATTGCTTGGACATATGGTATCGCGTAATGGCGGTTGGAATATGACCGATTTAAAAGGGGAGTTATATACTAGACTATTGTCAGAGAAAGATCAACTCACCTTCTTTTCTTTTTTAGAACGAGGTAACTGGTTAATCTTCCAGGATGTATATCCGCAATTTTTGTTGTACGAACAAAGTGTAAAAAGATCAAAAAATTTATTCTATCTTCTACCCTTTTTTCATGTATCAACGTTTATGGAAACGATATGGAACTATTTTTGGAGAACAGGTGACCGCTATACATTAGCCATTGCCACCGTTATTAATGAACAAAGCTATTTAGAAAAAAGGGTTATTCAAAATGAACATTTTAAAAAGACTGTACTGAATAGTATTGTATTCAAACTTTACGATTTTTTCCGCTTTAATCATATCCTCTTTCCATTTTATAAAGATGAGACTAAACAAAAAACACTACTATTCGGTGATACGATGAAACATTTTACCTCTCTCCATGAACGAATTCTACTTGGAAAACGATTATACTCACTATTATTTCGCCGCGAGAACATCTTACAAAGGGTAATAAACTGGACTCATGATCATCCACATACTGGCTCAAGAAAAGACTACTGGCCGCATTTGTTTTATGATGTAAACGAATCATTCTCTCGTGCCTTTTATGAGCGCCGAATAAAAAACTGCCAATTAAGAAAAGGTGCGAATCGCTTATATAGCCCACGATTAATATATGCATGGAAAGACCTTAATCATGAAGAAGCGGAAAGTGAAGACTGGTTTGAAGACTGGCGCATTATGGATTATTTAATCGATAAGGGAGAAAGTACAGATGGAAAGATTTATAACGAATACTGCAAAACGCTTGAAAAAATTGAGCTTGCCATCTTGGTCAAAAAAAATGTCTTGCTCCGAGAAGAAGCAGGGGAGGAATAACCTGAAAGCTATTGTAGCCACGATCATTGTCTCTTGTTTAATCGGAACATATTTAGACTTACTATTTGTCCATAAACAAATGTATGCCTTTCCAGTGAGACCCTTCCCGCATATATTTACAATTAATATCGCATTTACGTTATTCATATTACCTACTTCTACTGCTCTTTTTGTGTGGATCATGAAAATGTTACCTACATATTCAAAAATCGTATTTATCATTTTGATTGGCCTTTGTATGAGTATTTCTGAACGATTTGCGGAACGGCTAGGATGGTTTACTCATAGTGAAGCTTGGCAACATTCTTATTCCTTTTTTGGATACATGGTTTTCCTACTTTTTATATGGAAGTTTTATCGTTGGTTTCAATAACAGGAAATTGCGTTAAAGAGATATAAAAAATAAACAAAAAGATTGTTCGGAATCCTGTATTGAAATTTAAATAAGATTTATCATATCTGGCGAGAAGACCCCTACCTCAAGCGTGCAACGGTAGGTGGGGGTAGTTCAATTTCAATAACGCGCATTATGTTGATTTTACATGTATAAAGGATACATAAAAAAACGCTGATTTTTTATCATCAGCGTTTTTTTATATAATTTTTCAGCATATCCGACACACAACCTGAACACTGAAAGCCGCGCCACTGCAGCGATATATAAAATCCTGCATATTTCAGAATGTCCGAGAATCAGAAAAATCCTTGATACAAAAGGATTTTTGAAAGTAAATAATTTTAATAATGATATATTATGTTAACTGAAAATGTATAGAACTTATATTTTTGGATAAATAAAGACAATAGCACAAGAAAACATGCTCTTTTTACATTTAATATACTAAATACAAAAAAGGAGCTTGATTATTCATGCCATTAAAAAATAGAGGCTTCTTTATTCCTGTGGCATTTCCTATTCAGATTCCAGAACTCATTCCAGAACTCATTCCAGAACTCATTCCAGAACCTATTCCAGAACCTATACAACCAACCGAGCAGACCGGATTTGATTATATCGTGATTGGTGCCGGAACTGCCGGAGGAGTAATCGCCAAAGAATTAACGGATGACAAAAGTACTTCTGTATTAGTGCTTGATGCAGGAGCAAATATGACGAATGAGCTAAGCAGTGCTTCCATTACAGATGCAATTCATTTGGCCAGCGATAATAAGTTTACATTTAATGTTACTTCTAATCTAGAGAAGATCATTGAACGCCCGCTTTTTTCACAAAATGGTCGAGGAATTGGGGGAAGCTCAAATATTAATAACATGTATGCAGTGCGCGGGAGTAAAGAACTTTATGATAAATGGGGAGAACTTGTTGGTGATCAATGGAGTTACGACAAGATTCGTTCCTTATTTATGAAAAATGAGACCTATATAGGGGGAACACAATGCTCTAACGAGAGGGGAACGGAAGGTCCTATTTTTGTTAGACAGCAACTTATTCCTCCTCATGGGCTGATAGAAACCTTGACTAACGCAACCGCAAAGGTTTTGGGTATCGACATTGTTGAGGACTATAATACAGGTGTAAGAGATTGTACATTTTACAAATCACAATATACCCAACAGGAAAAAAATAGTCAATTTGTTCGTTCATCGACAGCAACAGGATATTTAAATGACAATATTGTTAGTCAAGGAGACCCGTTTCGTCCAGATGGGTTTGGAGTTGATGGAAGAAAGTTGGTTATTTTAGCTGAAACAACTGTTAATAAAATCTTATTTAAAGAAATTCAGGGACTGAACATTGCGGTTGGTGTTGAATTTGTCAAGAACGGTATTTCACAAAGAAGGTTTGCAAGAAAAGGCGTTATCGTCTCTGCAGGATTTTCTTCCTCAGTCATTCTACAACGTTCAGGAATCGGCAGATCGTGCGATTTGGCTAAAGCAGGTATATCAACATTAATAGAGAGTCCAAATGTGGGTTACAATCTACAAACTCATGCTTATGTTGGACTGGGAGTTAGAGTGGAGACATCTCAACTTGTATCGATATTATCGGCTGATCCTGACCAGCCTATTGCCCTAGGTGCTTTTAAAGCAGAGAATTCAGCGAGTCTGGAGGGTCGTCGTCTCCAAATGTTAGGGGCCCCCGTACCTTTATTTCTTCCTATTCAAGAGGTGATCAGTAATGGTTGGAATTTTGATGGATCCAGTGATACCAATATCATGAGTTTCGGCATTTTAGATCTTAACCCGAAAAGTAAGGGTACGATTATGGCAGCACATAGCAATCTTGAAGCTCCTCCATCGCTTACTTTCAATCCGTTGCAAAATCGTGATGATCTAGATTTTCTTGTAGATCAATATATCAATACTTACAATATTATTCAGCATGCTCGAACTCTTAATAACGGCATAGGTGAGGTTATATACCCTCCGGAAAATATCTTCAAGACAGGCACACGAAAGCAACTTGAGAATTATGTTAGGGCGTCTTATTCGAACTTCTTTCATTTTGGAGGGCAATGTAAGATGGGAAGGACGATTCAAGAAGGAGTAGTAGATGGATTCCTCAACGTCTTTGGTACAAAAAATCTTAAAGTTGCTGATCTTTCCGTTTCGCCTATTTTACCAGATGGAAACACTTCCATCGCTGCTCAGATGATTGGTTTAAATGCGGTACGATTTATCCGTGAGGATCCTCACCCTTACGTAGTAGATGATAAAGAATTTGAGGATTATCAGGAATAGCACACACATTTTAATGTTTTTATACGCTAAGAGATTCTCAAAATTCGATGTTAGAGGGAGAAGGAACAATCGTGCCATAAAGTGCAAAATAACTTACAGAAAATGCAGTAATGAATTTTCGATATTCCATAAGATACACAAGGATTAGTGATAAAGGCCCATGGAGGCATGACAGGATTTGTAGTACAAGATCTGATATAACTGTTCCTAAACGGTCTTTATGTTTTGTGGTGTAACAGGATTATGAATCGTAGCAAAAGAAAAGGAAGTTTAAATGAAAAGCGAACGCCTCTTTAGTTGAATCTTAAAGAGGCGTTCGCTATATAAAACATTTATTTTACTAATTTTTTAAGTATAATAAGTCACACATCTTATACTTAATTATCGAGTTTTATATCTCAACTTGCTCTACAAGATTATGAATTTGTTCTTTTGGAGTATTCATACATACGCCTCCGTGATAACAAATGACCGATTCGATATCAAAATTTAAATATTTTTGCAGAGAAGCAAGGGCTGTATTCATGTCTAACGTTGTTCTCTGAACAGGTCCTTGTAAAGAACCGTCTGTACATATCATCGCATCACCAGCAACAAGAGTTTTGCTTTTCTTTACATACAGGCTAACATGTCCCGGAGTATGTCCTGGTGTATGAATCACTTGAATGCCTCCGCAATACGGAAGTTCTTGTCCATCTTCTAAAATCTGATTTACATTACATTTAGGAGGGTTCGTATATAACAATTGCATTTCTTTCGGAAGAGATGCCCATGCTTCTTTATCCATACGCTCAGGGTCTGTTTTTATAAGTGGGAATTTTCCCTCGATATATGGTTTATCAAGCTCGTGTGCATACACATCAATTTGCTTAGAGGATGCTTGTAGTATTTCTGGAAGGCTTCCGATATGGTCTATATCTTGATGTGTTACAATGACTGCCTTTAATTTTTCAAAAGGAACTCCTAGATTATTCATTGCAGTACGTATATGTTCTAACTGACCAGGCATACCGGTATCAATCAAAACAGCTTCTTCATCATTCCAGATAAGTGTAGGATGTAAGACGAAACCTTGTATGTTTAATTCAAGTGCAGCAACTCCATTTGAAATCTTCATTGATTAAGCCTCCTTAGGAAATGTGTTTGTATAGTAGTTAACTACTACATATGATAATTTACCACGCCTTACGATTCTGATCAACAAATAAAATAATAATCATAACATAAATAAAATTTTTTGTCAAGTTTTTGTTTGTTTTTATGATTAAGTTTAAACAAAGAGGATTTCCGAACTATATATAGAATATGAAAAAGATATTTTCAAACAAGGAGATGCTCACATGGACCTTATATCGAATGTTAAAGGAATTGTTTTAGACTTAGATGGTACACTACTAAATTCACAAAAAGAAATTTCTAATAGAAACTTACAAGCTATCCTCGAATGTTATAGACAAGGAATAACTGTTATTTTCGCGACTGCAAGACCCCCGCGTTCAGTAAAAGACTTTCTTCCTTGGGAACTTCAAGAAATGGGACCGATTGTGTATTACAACGGCGCTTTAATCATTGATTATACATCAGAGTACAGACAACATTATCCAGTTGAATCAGCTATCAAAAATGAAATTATTGAATATGTAATTACTCATCATTCAGGTGCTTGTCTTTCTATCGAATCTGAAGATACATGGTATAGCAACAAGACGCTAGATTATAGTAAAGCTATGAATGCAATTGTAAATCCAATTGTAGTTTCGTTAGATGAATTGAAAGAAATTAAAGCTTCGAAATTATTAATCACACAATATCCATATTACGAAAAATTACAAAAGCAATTTGAACATAAAGTAAACACTGTATGTACTGATTCGGGAACTTTAATTCAAATTATGGCCAAAGGTGTTTCTAAAAAACAAGCTATAATGGATCTTTGTGTTCAAATTCAGTTAAATATAAACAACATAATGGCATTTGGTGATGATTGGAACGATTTAGATCTTTTCCACGCCTGCGGTTTCCCAATCGCTATGGAAAATGCAATACCTGAACTAAAAGAAATTGCATATTTCGTTACAAAGTCCAATGATGAAGACGGAGTAGCACAAGTATTAGAAAGGTTAATTTGTACCGGCAATAATGCTTAATATGATTAAACTTTTTATAAAAGAAGAATGAAATTAAAAATACTAAGAGTGTGTGTGAAGCAGTTTTTTTAAACACGCTCTTTTTTTGTTCATTCATTAAGGTTATGAGTATAAATTTGATTAAATACTATTTTAAAACTACAAATTCGAAAAATTCATTTTTTTGTAAAAATACAACTTGAACACTATTGACCGCTGTGGTCAATAGGGGTACAATGTGATTGACTGATGTGGTCAATTGCAATTTTTAGAATGAAAGAAAAGAGGGTTTCTCCAATGTATTCAAAATTTTTGAACCTGGATCAGGACAAACAAGACCGCATAATAAATGCAGCGATGAAGGAATTTGCCCAGAAAGGATATGATAAGGCGTCGACTAATGAAATCGTTAAAGAAGCGGGGATATCAAAGGGTTTATTATTCCATTATTTTCAAAATAAAAAACAATTATATATATTCTTATATGAACATATGATCGATACTCTACTGAAAAAAATAACAGAAAAGATAAATTGGGATGAAAAAGACATTTTTGCCCGCTATCGACAAATCTCATTGCTGAAAATCGAAATATATAAAATTTATCCAGAAATGTTGAACTTTGCTAAGTCGGCTTATACAGATTCTTCCTCCGCAATAAAAATTGATATAAACTGCAAGGCGAAAGAAATACTCGAACGATCCTATAATCAATTATTTTCTGATATTGACTTTTCTAAATTTAAAAAAGGAATTGATATAAAAAAGGCGATCAACATTATTAATTGGACAATAGAAGGGTTCGCCTATCAAGTGCAAGAAAAAGCATTGTCACTATCCTTGGATCAAATCGATATCGAGGGGACAATGGCCGAAATGGAAGAATACTTAGAAATACTAAGAATTTCTTTATATGAGTAAGGAGGTATTAAAAATGAACGTAATAGAAATTAAAAATCTAACTAAAACTTATGGCAAGGTAAGAGGAATATCCGATATTAGTTTTAATGTTGAACAAGGTGAAATTTTCGGTTTTATTGGGCCTAATGGTGCCGGGAAGTCAACAACGATTCGTACATTATTATCGATTATTTACCCCACAAGTGGCAGCGCCACAATTTTTGGGAAAGACTGTATTCAATTTGCTCCAGAAATAAAAAAGGAAATTGGCTATTTACCATCAGAAATTTTTTATTATGACAATATGAAAGTAAAGGACCTTTTAAAATACTCAGCCAGCTTTTATAAAAAGGATTGCAGTAAGAGAATCAAAGAGTTAGCAGAAATTATGGATTTGGATTTAAATAAAAAAATTGATGACCTTTCTTTAGGAAACAAAAAGAAGGTTGGGATTGTTCAAGGGCTACTCCATGAACCTAAACTTATTATTTTAGATGAACCGACGAGCGGGCTCGATCCATTAATGCAGCAAAAATTCTTTGAACTATTAGAGGAAGAGAATAAAAAAGGTGCTACGATTTTATTTTCGTCGCACATCCTCAGTGAGGTTCAAAGATTATGTAATCGTGTTGCCATTATTAAAGAAGGTAAAATCGTAACGGTAGAAAAGATTAGCACGTTACAAGAAAATAACTATAAAAAATTTAAAATTGAGACGAAATCAGCTCTAGACAAGAATTACTTCCAAATCGACGGGGTCAATAAATTAGAAGTTAACAATAACGTAACCAGCTTTATATTTAAAGGAAATATCAATACGGTGATGAAAAAAATCGCTGAAATTGAAATTGCGAATCTGTGGATCGAAGAACCGGACCTTGAGGAGATCTTTATACATTATTACGAAAAGGAGGCTTAAGAAACGATGAATATCTTTATGCATGAATTGAAGGCTTATCGAAAATCTACGATTATATGGTCGCTATCGTTAATTGTGATCATCGCTATTTATATGTCGATGTACTCTTCATTTGCTAAGGATGCAGAGGATTTCATGAAAATATTAGAAAATTATCCAGAGGCGATAAGAAATGCACTTGGGTTTAATCAAGAAAATTTCTTTACGATTCTAGGGTTCTATAGCTTCCCATTATCATTTATTACTCTTTGCGCAGCAATCCAGGCCATGAATCTCGGTATTTCCATTGTTAACAAGGAAGTACGTGAAAAAACAGCGGATTTTTTGCTAACGAAGCCTGTTACTCGTACTAAAATTTTGACAGCAAAGTTATTGGCAGCGCTAGTTTCGATTGTCATGACGAATATCGTTTATTTCGCTGCAGCTAGCTTTATAGCATTACAAGTTAAGACTGATGATTTTAGCTTGAAAATTTTCTTTTTGCTTTCGCTTACAATTTTTTTCACGCAGCTAATATTCCTTTCTTTAGGAATTATCATTTCCGTTATGGTCCAAAAAATCAAATCTGTGTTGACCGTCTCGCTTGCTACTGTCTTTGCTTTTTATTTTGTGGGAATGTTCAGTGATAGTGATGAAGTAAAACGTTATTTTTCACCGTTTAAATATTTCGACACTTCCTATATCATTAAACATTCTAGCTATGAAGCAACATTTTTAATTGTTGGTGCAGTTATTATTATTCTTGCCATTGCGACTAGTTATGTTGTCTATATCAAGAAGGATATCCATTCTGTTTAAGAATGATAGCTTTACTTACGGAAAGCTAAATGGAGGGGTTCGGTCATGAATATATTTATAAAAGAATTGAAATCTCATCGGAAATCGCTCATATTTTGGAGCATCGGTGTCTTCCTAATGGTGGCATCAGGAATGACTAAATATGAAGCGTATTCGTCATCGGGCCAATCGATAAATGATTTGATGGCAGATATTCCAAAGTCGCTGCGGGCTGTATTAGGTTTTAGTGATTTAGACTTAACGAAGGCCAGCGGTTACTATGGTATGCTTTTTCTCTATTTATTATTAATGGCAACTATTCATGCGGTAATGATCGGAGCAACCATAATTGCCAAAGAAGAACGGGATAAAACATCTGAGTTTTTATTCGTAAAACCAGTATCTAGAAGTAAAGTTATTACAGCAAAGTTAATGGCAGCATTCACAAATATCGTGATCTTTAATCTCGTAACATTCGTTTCTTCCATTGTCCTTTTAGGGAAATATAGCAATGGTGAAGAGGTTAATAGTGAAATCGCCATCTTAATGGCGGCAATGTTTATTTTGCAGGTCTTGTTCATGGTTATTGGCAGCGCACTCGCTGCTGTAAAAAAGAAACCAAAAACGGCTGCATCAGTATCTACTGGAATCCTATTACTTATGTATATGTTATCAATCATTATCGACTTAAATGAGAACATTAAAGGCTTAAGATATTTTACACCCTTTAAATATTTCGAAGCGAAAAATGTCATGTATGGCGGTGGTTTAGATGTGATTTTTGTAGTAATTTCACTAGTATTGATTCTATCACTTTTGATCGTAACCTATGTTTATTATAAAAAAAGAGACTTGAATGTTTAGTAAAAAGACCGTAACTGGTCTTATCCCTGTCAAGTAGACAATATAAAAAAACTATGCAGCTAGCGCGTGTCTAAACTCAATCGGCGCACGCTGATTGAGTTTAGATTGAAATCGTTGATAATTATAATAGTAAATATA